>JAJCYN010000057.1 GCA_029262915.1 Flavobacteriales bacterium | reverse complement strand
AAAAAGCTAAATTTAAAAAATACTGCTGAACTGGTTGTATATGCTCTTAGACAAGGTTTTAGCTAATTAGCTCATAAATAGATATTTCTTCATTTCTAACGAATCTTTCTCATTCTTATCTACATTCAATGAATAGTTAACACTAGAACATACCAATCCTAAACATTTCAAGCAATTGATTTTTAATTTAATTCTCTAACAATGTTATCAATTCAAAAAACAATTACTTTTGTCTTCCAATTTTAAACATTTTGAAAACGCACATTCAACATCCTATTTTTGGTATTATTGCAGAAGCAGCCCATGAATTAAACATAGCTACTTATGCAATTGGCGGATTTGTACGAGATATTATTTTAAATCGTCCATGCAAAGACATTGATATTGTTGCCGTTGGTTCTGGAATAGATTTAGCTAATCTAGTAGCAAAAAAGATTGGAAAAAAGACTAAAGTAACTGTTTTTAAAAATTTTGGAACAGCAATGCTCAACTATCAAGATTATGAAGTTGAGTTTGTCGGAGCTCGTAAAGAATCTTATAATAGAAACTCCAGAAAACCAATAGTTGAAGACGGAACATTAAAAGATGACCAAAATAGAAGAGATTTTACCATTAATGCATTGACTATAAGTTTAAACAATCATAACCTTGGAGAATTATTAGATCCTTTCAAAGGGTTAAAAGACATTGAAAACAAGATATTAAGAACACCTCTTGATCCTGATATAACATATTCTGACGATCCATTAAGAATGATGCGAGCTATTCGTTTTGCTACTCAATTAAATTTCACGATTGATAGTGAATCATTAAAATCAATTAAAAACAATAAAGAAAGAATTAAAATTGTATCTAAAGAACGTGTTATTGATGAGTTAAATAAGATTATTCTTTCTCCTACTCCTTCTGTTGGTTTTAAATTATTGTTTGATACTGGTTTATTGAAAATAATTTTCCCTGAATTAGATAATTTAAAAGGAATTGAAATAATTAATGGGAAAAGCCACAAAGATAACTTTTACCACACCATTGAAGTATTGGACAATATTTCTTTAAATACAGACAATTTATGGTTACGATGGGCTGCTATAATGCACGATATTGCTAAACCAGCAACAAAAAGGTTTGAACAAGATCATGGGTGGACTTTTCACGGTCACGAAGACAAAGGAGCGAGAATGATTCCTAAAATTTTTAAAGAGTTAAAACTACCACTAGATGCTAAAATGAAATACGTTCAAAAATTAGTTCGTTTACATTTAAGACCTATTGCATTAGTTAAAGATGTTAGTGACAGTGCTGTAAGACGCTTATTATTTGATGCTGGAGATGATATTGATGATTTAATGACATTATGTAATGCTGATATCACCTCTAAAAATCCAGAAAAAGTAAAACGTTACTTAATTAATTTTAAATTAGTTAGACAAAAATTGAAGAAAATTGAAGAAAAAGATCAATTGAGGAATTGGCAACCCCCTATCTCTGGAGAATTAATTATGGAAACCTTTGACTTAAGACCTTGCAGAGAAATAGGAATAATTAAAGACGCCATAAGAGAAGCCATATTAGACGGTGATTTAGAAAATAAATACGATTCTGCTTATCAATTTATGGTTAAAAAAGGAAAAGAACTTGGATTATCTGTCAGGGAAAAATAAGTCTAGAAGTCAATAATATAGCGGTTTTCAGTCGTAGTTATTAACAAAAACCCTTATTTATCAACAATTTCAGCGTTTTTTCACCCTAAAACTTGCGTAAATGCTGAATTCGTCTATTTTTGTTAGCGATTAATAGAAGAAATTTAATGTTTAACCTAAAAAACTAAAAAACATGAACAAAGCAGAATTAATTGACGCAATCGCAGGTGATGCGAATTTATCAAAAGCAGATGCAAAAAGAGCTCTAGAAGCTGTAACATCTAACGTAACAAAAGCTTTAAAAGGTGGTAATAAAGTTGCTTTAATAGGATTTGGAACTTTTTCAATTTCTAATAGAGCTGCAAGATCAGGTAGAAACCCTCAAACAGGAGCTACTATCCAGATTAAAGCTAAAAAAGTTGCTAAATTTAAAGCAGGTGCTGCATTAGCAAAAGCTGTAAACTAGTTTTTAAAAAACTATTTAAAAGGCTTTCCATAACCGGAAAGCCTTTTTTGTTTTTAAATAATGCCATGCCTGTAGTAAACAAGCAAGAATTATTAAACTACCTTCTTAATTTTCTTTCTGAAAATAAAAAAGACTTGTTTGAAAAAATAATTGAAGATCGCACCAAACATATTACCGTTGTAGTGGAAGATATTTTTCAGCCACAAAATGCAAGTGCAGTATTACGTAGCTGTGATGTTTTTGGAATACAAGATGTTCACATCATTGAAAATGATAATCAGTATAATGTAAATCCAAGAGTGGTTCACGGAGCTTCTAAATGGATAAACCTACTAAAATATAACGCAAAGAAAAATAACACCTTAGATTGCATAAAAAAGCTTAAAGCTGATGGTTATAAAGTTTATGGAACAACCCCTCATACAGATGATTGTTTAATCCAAAACATTCCACTAGACAATAAAGTAGCATTAATGTTTGGTACAGAAATGAATGGATTGTCTGATATTGCGATGAACAATGTAGATGGTTTTGTAAAAATACCAATGTACGGTTTTACCGAAAGCTTAAACATATCTGTTTCTGCAGCTATCAGTCTATATGAACTAAGCAAACGATTAAAAGAATCTACTATTAATTGGCAATTATCAGAAAAAGAAAAAATAGATCAATTAATTGTGTGGGCAAAAAAAGTAATTAAAAATGGCGAAAGAATTGAGCAACTTTACTTAAAGAATTTAGAGTAACTCTTTTCGTCATTGCGAATAAACCTTTGAAAAAAGGTTTTATGAATCAATCTTATCCAAATAGAACAAAATTGCTTCCTCCTTCGTCCTCGCAATGACGATGAAAAACTATCTTCTTTTTCTTCTTTCTCTAAAATTTCTGTTTCCTCCTCCACTACTTCTTTCAGAACTTCTTCTTCTACCTCTATCATTTCCAACTCTTCTATCTCTTCCTCCACCTCGCTCACCTTTTGGTTTATCTTGAGAAAATTCTACTCTAATGTCTCTATCTTCAATGTTCTTTCCGTTCATTGCACTTATCAAACGTTCTCCTATTCCTTCATCAACTCCCATAAATGAAAAACTATCAAACAAATCAATCTTTCCTACTGACCCGCCATCAATTCCTGATTGATTACAAATGAATCCGAGCAACTGACCTTTGTTTTCAAAGCCATCCATTTTACCAACATTAATAAATACACGATTTACATTGGTTTCACTACCTGTATCTCTTCTTCTAGAACCTCCTTTATTATCACTATCTCTTCCTTTTCTCATTTTACTTGGATCAACATTAATATCACCAGCTTTTTCATATGCTTTTAAGAAACGGTTAAACTCTACAGAAACAAATCGTTCTATCAATTCTTCTTTAGTATAATCTTTTAAGCTTTCATGAATTTGGGCAACAAAAGGAGCAATTCCTTTTTCGTTTACTTCAACTTCGTTTACGTTCTTAATCAGTTTCATTAATTGCATTCCGCAAATATCCTGACCAGATGGAGCTTTAACCAATTCTAGTTTTTTACCAATCTGTTTTTCCACCATTTTAATCTTTCCAGATTTTGCCGGAGCAATTAACGCAATTGATATTCCTGATTTACCTGCTCTTGCAGTTCTACCACTTCTATGAGTGTAGCTTTCAATCTCATCTGGTAAATCATAATGAAAAACGTGTGATATATCATCCACATCTATTCCTCTAGCTGCAACATCAGTTGCCACTAATATTTGTATAGTTTTCTTTCTAAATTTCCCCATTACAGTATCACGCTGTCCTTGAGATAAATCTCCGTGCAATGCATCAGCATTGTATCCATCGTTCATCAATTTTGCCGCAACCTCTTGAGTATCTCTTCTTGTTCTACAAAAAACAATTCCAACTAAACCAGGGTAATGATCTATAAATCTTTTTAAGGCAAAGAATTTATC
>JAJCYN010000056.1 GCA_029262915.1 Flavobacteriales bacterium | reverse complement strand
ATCTTATTAAGAATGCCTTTTGATTCTGAGGAAGCAAAAACGCTAAACAAAGAAATTTTTGAAACGATTTATTATGCTTCAATGACAGCTTCTAAAGATTTAGCTAAAGAATTGGGTGCTTACGAATCTTATGAAGGTTCTCCTGTTTCTCAAGGGGAATTTCAATATGATATGTGGGGAGTTACTCCAAGCAATAGATGGGAATGGGACATTTTAAAAGAAGAAGTAGCAAAATATGGAGTAAGGAATTCACTACTATTAGCCCCAATGCCAACAGCTTCAACTTCTCAAATTTTAGGAAACAACGAATGCTTTGAACCATACACTTCTAACATTTATACGAGAAGAGTTTTATCGGGAGAATTCATTGTTGTAAATAAACATTTGCTTAGGGATTTAAACAAACTAGGCTTATGGAATGATGATCTGAAAAACCAGATTATGTTAGAAAATGGTTCTATTCAAAACATTCCTGAAATTCCTCAAAATTTAAAAGATTTGTATAAAACCGTTTGGGAAATTAAGCAACGAACCATCATCGACATGGCTGCTGATAGAGGTGCATACATCTGTCAATCTCAATCATTAAACCTGTTTGTTGAAAGCCCAAACTTTGCAAAATTAACATCAATGCATTTCTATGCGTGGAAGAAAGGCCTAAAAACAGGAATGTATTATTTAAGAACAAAAGCAGCTCGTGATGCTGTTAAATTTACAGTTGATACAACAACTCAAGCGGCACCGCAACCAACAGCGAAAGAGCTTGAAGAAGCTGCTATTTTAGCTTGTTCTATAGATAACCCTGATGATTGTGAAATGTGTTCAGGTTAAAAAAATTGCTCGTCATTGCGAACGAAGAATGAGTGAAGCAATCTTCTCTTCTATTGTGAGATTGCTTCGCGTTTTTGCTCTCGCAAAGCACTCGCAATGACGTAAAACACGCCTTCTTTTAAGGCGTCTCTTGTTGAAAAAACAGAGGCACTTTTTTATAATTAGTTTATTTCATTACTTTTATTTTTTAGGAAACCCTATATTATGAGATTTTGTAAGATTTTTCTATTCACTCTTATTCCATTTATTTATGCGGGAAATACTTTTGGTCAAAACAAATCCATAACGCTAAATATAAAAGCTTTTAATCCCGAAGATAAAGCAGAACTAGACAAAGCAGAAACTTTATACATGGATTTAAATTATTTGCAAGCACTTCCTATTTATGAAAACTTACAAAAATTATACCCAGAAGAATATTATATTATGTACCGTTTAGGTATGTGTTATTTAAAAAAACAAGATGCCTATGAAAAAGCTGTAGAGTATTTAAAACCTGTCGCTGAAAGCCGTCCGAACTCAGCTGATGTGAAATTTTATTTAGGAATAGCATATCATTTAACATATCAATTTGATGAGGCTATTAAAGAATTTAATGAATACCTACAACAAAAAATTATAAAAACCCAACGTCCAATTACTGAGCGATTAATTAAAAATTGTGAATATGCAAAGGAATTGGTGGCAAACCCGGTAGATGTCTCCATAACTAATGTCGGAGCACCAATAAATACAGAGGCAGCCGAATATGTCCCAGTAATATCTTCTGATGAAAAGGTAATGGTTTTTACATACATGGGTAAAAAATCTAAAGGGGGTTTTGAAGATGTGTTTAGCACAGAAAAGAAAAAAAATGGAGAGTGGAAGGTTCCATCTCCTCTAGGAGATAATATCAATGGATATGATCACGATGCTTGTATTGCTCTTTCTCCTGATGGGCAAATTTTATTTGTATATAGAGATACTCCAAATAAAAAAGGAGAAATACACTATAGTAAATTAAATGGGAAAAAGTGGACTACTCCTAACCCGTTATTAGGAGGAATCAACACCAATCATTGGGAAGGAAGTTGTTCTTTATCTGCTGATGGAAAAACATTATACTTTACCAGTGACAAGCCAGCTGGTCTAGGTGGAAGAGATATTTATAAATCAACATTGATTAATGATAGTATATGGAGTGAAGCAGAAAACTTAGGTCCAACCATTAATACTCCATATAATGATGACGCCCCTTTTTTTCACCCCGATGGTAGAACATTAGTTTTTAGTTCTGAAGGACATAATAGTATGGGTGGTTATGATATTTTTCACACCCAACTTCAAAAAGACGGAACATGGAAAACTCCAACAAATATTGGATTTCCTATCAATAGTCCTGATAGAGATACCTATTACGTACTTTCTGCTGATGGAAAAACAGGGTATTTTTCTTCTGGAAGACCAGGAGGATATGGCCGACAAGATATATATACTGTTGTTCCTGGATTAGTAGGATATAAACCTGCTATTGCTATGCTTAGAGGGAAGGTAACGTTAAACCATGAACCTGCAGAAGCAGACATTGTTGTTACTTATAAAAATACGAACAACACTTACAGTAAATTAGGATCCAATTCATTAACAGGAGACTATTTAACAACATTACCAACTAATAAAGAATATGTAATTGCTTTTAAATTAAAAAATTATGACTTTACATTATTAAAAGGAGATACCGTAATTATTGAAACAATAGCTATTGCTGATATTGATACTATGATTGAATTAGATGTAAATATTGAGTTTTTTACACTAGATTTTATGAAAAACGATCCCATTCCACTCGATACTATGAGTTTAGAGGATATCGTGCTTGCTTTTGGTAATGCTAAGACCGAAGGCCTAATTTTTAAAGTTCAAATTGCTGCTTACAATTTTCCAGAAAATTATGTCTATAAGAGGTTAAAAGGATTGGGTGATGTAGAAAAAAATATCTTGGAAGATAACATCACTCGATTTACCATTGGAGGAAATTTTTACACTTTTAATGAGGCCAGTATTCATAATGAAAAAGTAAAAGATCGAGGACAAGAGGATGCTTTTATTACAGCAATTTACAATGGTAAACGAGTTTATTTGAGAGAATTAATTGATTTAGGTGTATGGAAAAAGTAACGTTAATCTTGGATATTTTCCACCCAGTCACCATTATCCTTAATCAAATTAATTAAAGAATCAACTGCTTCTGCTTCAGGAATATTTCATTGTACAATTTCTTTTTCTTTATAGAGTGTAATTTTACCTATACCAGTTCCTACATAACCGTAATCAGCGTCTGCCATCTCTCCTGGTCCATTTACAATGCAGCCCATAATACCAATTTTTAACCCTTTTAGGTGAGAAGTCACTGCTCTTATCTTAGCTGTGGTTTCTTGCAAATCAAATAAGGTTCGTCCACAACTCGGGCAAGAAATGTATTCTGTTTTAGACATTCGGGTTCGTGTAGCTTGTAAAATTCCAAATGCAGTATCGTTAACTGACTTATCACTTCCACAATTTTCCGCAGCAATAAAAACACCGTCCCCTAATCCATCAATTAGTAATGCCCCCACATCTGTAGCAGCTTGCAACTGCAATTGTATTTCTGTTAAATTTCCATAAGCTCGTCCAATTACGACTGGTGTTTTACAATCATTATTCATTAATTCTACAAACAATCTGCGTTGTTCAGCCATTCCATGGCTGTTGTAAGTGTCAATCATCAATACAACCGTATCATTTGCTTTTAACTTATTAATCAATTCTTCTGATAATTCCGGAAGAGTTACATAAACAACATTCAATTTTTTTGATAATTCTGCTCCTTCTAAAAATGCTTTCGCATCTAAAAAAGGAAAAGAAGTTGTTTTATTTGCTAACCACGTTTTGTGGTTATAAATAATTCCAAGTGTTCCTGGTGTTTCAAAATCAACAATTTTATCTCCAACAAAAACGTAATCACAAGCTGTATCACTAATATTCCACTTATCTAACTCAGCAGAATATTCATATCCTAACCCAGAAAAAGAAGCTGGTGTAATCTTATTTTTCAAACAAAAATCAGTCATTACAATTGGCACATTTTTACCTCCAATATTTAATACTGCATTCGTTTGTCTTCGGTTATATTCAAAAGGAGTTATTGGATTTTTTTCAATGTGTTTTATAACGCCCTGTTCAACTCTTTCTTTATATCGCTTAACCAGTTCTTGAGCTACAGGGATTTCATACTCCGGTTCTTCCGTTAAAGAGACCCTTATTGTATCTCCTAAACCATCTTCTAATAATGTTCCTATTCCAACAGCCGATTTTATTCTTCCATCTTCACCTTCTCCTGCTTCTGTAACACCTAAATGTAAAGGATAATTCATTCCTTCTTCCATCATTTTATTAACGAGCAACCGATAAGCTTGCACCACTACTTGTGTATTGCTCGATTTCATTGAAAGGACAATCTTATGATAGTTTTGTTCTCTACAAATACGTAAAAATTCTAAAGCAGACTCTACCATGCCCATAGGAGAATCTCCATACCTACTCATAATTCTATCTGACAATGAACCATGATTGGTACCAATTCTCATAGCTGTTCCATACTTTTTACAAATCGTAATTAATGGAATTAACCGTTTTTTTATTCGTTCTAATTCGTTATTATATGATTCATCGGTATATTCTATTTCTTCAAACTTTTTTTTATCAGCATAATTACCTGGGTTAATTCTAACCTTCTCTACAATAGTTGCCGCAATTTCGGCAGCATTTGGTGTAAAATGAATGTCTGCAACCAACGGTGTATTGTAACCTCTTTTTCTGAGTTCTGTTTTAATATTAGCTAAATTTTCAGCTTCTTTTTTACTTGGAGCCGTAATTCTAACTAGTTCACAACCCGCTTCTATCATTCTTATAGATTGCTCAACTGTTGCTTGAGTATCCATTGTATTAGTCGTAGTCATCGATTGTACTCTAATAGGGTTTTCTCCTCCTATTCCAACATTTCCAACCTTAATCTCTCGAGTAGCCAATCTCAAATATTGCACTAAACTGTTATTGTATTTATTTGATAACCCCATCTTTACAAAGATATTATTTGAAAAATAATAACATCATTTTTGGTTAAATATTCTATTTTACCACTTATTTGAAAAATAATGCCACTTATGAAGTAATTACAGCATCTTCTGAAGTCTTCCTTTTTTTTGTTGTTATCTTGTAGTATGTTTATCCTCAGAAAAGACTAACTCTTAATATTATGAAAAATTTATCTCTTTTTATCTCCTTATTAATAATAATGAACAATGCTTATTCTCGAATAGGTCCTAATAATAACGTTGTCAACAAGGGCGGAACGAATCCTACACCAGCAGCAGGTTGTGCTTCAGCGACCGAATTATCGACCTTGGAGTTCAATAATGTACGAGCTCGTTTAGAAGGAACAGGAGGAAGTATGTGGCAAAATAGAGCAGATGGCATTGCTGACTATGAGATTCCTAAAAGGAGCAGTCAAGATGACCCTAAATTTACCTCTATTTTTGCTGGTTCCTTGTGGATGGGCGGACAAGATGTGAATGGTCAATTAAAAATTGCTGCCGTAACATTTAGACAAAGTGGGAATGATTTTTGGCCGGGACCACTAAATACCACTACCGCAGAAATTGATGCTGCTACCTGTGCTAACTTTGACAAGTTTTTTGGTGTATCTCGTGCTATGGTGGATCGATTTGTGGCTTGGTATCAAGCAGGGATAGATGATGCACTTAATGGTACCACTACTCAACTTGATGAGTTTCCAGATTATCAGGTTCCAGATGCTATTTTAGACTGGCCAGCCCATGGCGATCTTAGCTTAGGACAAGATTGG
>JAJCYN010000055.1 GCA_029262915.1 Flavobacteriales bacterium | reverse complement strand
TACACCAAAGAACTTATCAATGCTATTCCTAAAGGAGAAGTAGAAGATATTAAAGCTTCTTTAGCAAAAAAGAAAAATAGTACAGCATTAGCTTAATCATATCGCAGTATGGCAAAAATTAAAGTAAAAACAACCTTTTTTTGTCAGAGTTGTGGTGCTCAATATGACAAATGGGTTGGTAAATGTGCATCTTGTAATGAGTGGAATACCATTGTAGAAGAAGTTGTAAGTAAGCCTAATCCAAATGATATTAAAGCTACGTTTAATACTAATCGTACAAGCAAACCTCAACAGTTAGATAACATTGAACTTTCGGATATTCCTCGTATTAAATTACCTGGAACAGAATTAAACAGAGTGCTCGGAGGAGGTTTAGTTCCTGGTTCATTAATACTATTTGGTGGCGATCCTGGAATAGGAAAATCTACTTTAATGTTGCAAATGTCATTGCGATTAAAGGGACATAAAATACTTTACGTAACTGGTGAGGAAAGTGAACAACAAACGAAAATGCGTGCCGATAGAATAGGAAACAAAAACCCTGATTGTTACATCCTAACAGAAACATCAACACAAAATATATTCCATCATATTAAAGAATTACAACCAGAAATATTGGTAATTGATTCAATACAGACACTACATACCACAACTATCGATTCTTCGCCTGGCAGTATTTCTCAAGTAAGGGAATGTACCTCAGAATTAATGCGTTATGCTAAAGAAACCAATACACCAGTATTCTTAATTGGTCACATTACTAAAGATGGTCACATTGCTGGACCAAAAATTTTAGAGCATATGGTGGATGTTGTACTGCAGTTTGAAGGAGATCGAAACCACATTTACCGTTTATTGCGTTCTATCAAAAATAGATTTGGCTCAACCAATGAACTCGGAATTTACGAGATGCATGGAGCAGGGCTGCGGGAGGTTGATAACCCCTCTGAAATATTAATTAGCAACAAAGAAGAGCAACTAAGTGGTACCGCCATTGGAGCAACTATGGAAGGCAACAGGCCTTTGTTAATTGAAATACAAGCATTAGTAAGTTCCGCAGCTTATGGTACACCTCAACGATCTACCACAGGTTTTGATGGTAAAAGATTAAACATGCTATTTGCCGTATTAGAAAAACGTTGTGGGTTTCGTTTAGCGACTAAAGATGTTTTCTTGAATATTGCGGGAGGGTTAAAAGTTAATGATCCATCTATTGATTTGGCTGTGATCAGTGCTATATTATCTTCTGGTGAAGACATCTATATTGGTTCTAATAATTGTTTTTCTGCTGAAGTAGGTTTATCTGGAGAAATTAGGCCCATTAGCCGAATCGACCAACGTATAATGGAAGCTGAAAAGCTAGGTTTTGATAAAATCTTTATTTCTAAATACAACAAAAAAGGAATAACAGCAGCCAACCACAAAATAGAAATTATATTTGTAAGTAAAGTAGAAGAAGTTTTTGGGCATTTATTTGGATAGAATCTACTTCTCTTTCCATTTAATTAACATATTTTTAAACTTTTCATTTTCTTACTTTAAAAAATCCTTAAACAATATAAGTCTCTTTTAGATTCTTTAAATTTGAGGTAAACATATAATGCGAATAAGTAACACATGTTACTTATTTGCATGGTTAGGTGTAAGCTACAAAAAAATTAAAATTCAACCAGAAACAGAAATGAGATTTTTATCTTTGTAAATTAAATTTTGAAACAATAATGAATAATCTAATTATACAAAATATAGGAGCTATTAAAGATATTGAAATTGAATTAAATAAAATCAATATTATAATGGGACCTCAAAGCAGTGGAAAAAGTACAATTGCCAAAATAATTAGTTATTGTCAATGGGTCGAAAAAAGGTTTCTTCTTGACGGTGGTTATGAATATGAATTTTCTGAACAATTTATGGAGTTTCACAGAATTGATGAAAATTATTTCAGTTCAAATTCTTTTTTTAAATATGAAAGTGATTTTGTTTCAATATCATATACTGGGTTAGATAAAAAAGAAAAAATTACAAAAAAGAAAAGAAATTTAGACTATCAAAAATCAAAAAACATTTACATTCCTGCTGAAAGAAATTTTGTCTCAGCTATTCCTAATCTTGGAAAATTCAAGGAGAGTAATGACAATATTATGAGTTTTCTTTATGATTGGTACGATACTAAAAAGAAATATTCAAAAAAGAAAGCACTCCCAATTCTAAATTTAGGTGTTAATTATCATCATATTGATGATAACGATTCAGATATTTTGACAATTAATGAAAACAATAAAGAGATTTCATTAAAAAATGCGTCAAGCGGTTTACAGTCTATAATACCTCTTACTATGTTAATTGACTATTTATCAAACGGTTTTTACAAGAAAAAGAAAACTAATTCAGTTAATGAAAAAGAAGAGATTAAGGCTATTATACAAAAAACGCTTGATGACTTTATAACTAAAAGAGAGGAAAATACTGATTTTTCTAAAAATGATGTAAATAAATTATTAGACTTAGTTGGTAACAGAACTGAATATCACTTTTCCAGTTTTATAATTGAAGAGCCTGAACAAAATCTATTTCCTGAAACACAAAGAGATTTAGTCTACTACCTTTTACAGAATATTACTAATTCAGAAAGAAAACATACATTAACATTAACTACTCATAGTCCATATGTATTATATGCATTAAACAACTGTATGTTGGGATATAAAATTAAAGAGTCCCTACCTTCTGATATTAAAGATGAATTAGTGAGTAGAAATTCTTGGATTAACCCCGATTTAGTTTCTGTTTGGGAAATCAAAGAAGGAACAGTGTTATCAATAAAAGATAGCGATACAGGAACTGTAAGGAAACAATATTTCAATAAAGTAATGAATGACGTAATGGATGAATATTACGAAATGCTTAACTATCTTGAAGTATGAGGCTTAAAATAAGTGAAAAATTAGAACACCATATTATTACAAATCATTCTGACGAAAATTTATATGTTGCAGATTATAAGCACTATGAAAATCATTATGGACTAGAAAAGAATGAAGGAAAAGTTGTTATTTTAAATACATTTCAAGACGATTGGAAAAGTGTTCATTTATCAAATGAGAATCAAGTTGACATTTGTTTTGATGGCTTTGAAGACAATGCACTTCCTTCTGAAGCAGCAGGGATACAAAATAGTCAATGTGAATGTGTTTTATTTCCTAATAATTTTAATGCTAATAGTTGGATTCTATTTATTGAAACTAAATATTCTGCCAGTTTTGAAAATGCTTTTAGAAAGGAGAATAACTATCCACATAGTATGACAAATCAAATAATTGAAACTGTAAAATATCTTAGAGAAAAGGATATTATACCTGCTGAAAAAAAAGTCCACGCAATTGTATCATTTCCTAATTTAGCAGAAGAATTTAACAGCTATTTTTTTCAAGGTAAAGAAATCGAAATTTTAAAAGAACATAAAATACTGATTAGGGCAACTAATTCTGCATTGATAAAAAGTGAAAAAAGAATAACCCTAAAGTCGATATAAAACAAATAGTGTCTACACCTAACAATGGCTAAAAAACATAGGGGTTTGGTAGCAAATTGGAAGTTTAGAGCTTCTGTTGAAAACCGCCAAACCAAAATTTTGATAACGAGAAAAGAAAACTAATTATAAAAATATTTGGCTTGGCTAAGTGGTAAATTGAAAGGACAGAGTTTCAAAATTCCCTACGGTTTCTTAGCCGGGTCGTTGGGCTTAATTGCTTGAAAAAGGTAAGAATATTAACTTTTTATTAAAATTGTTTTAATTTTTGATTCATCATAAAAGTTAACTGACCATTAACATCTTTAAATTCTTTAACTTGTTTTTCTAAACCTTGAACTCTTTTCTTAAAAAGTTGTTCCATTTCACTAACAGCTTCTCTTAAAGAAACATTAGAGCCCATTACTTCTTTCCTTTTTTCAAAATCAAGAATAATATTTCTAATTTTTATATCCATCTGACCGTTTTTGAAATTATTTCATTTGTTATCTATTATTTCCCAACTATCTTTCCTATCTTATTTTTTATTACTCATTGAATCCTCTATAAATTTCATTACTTGGTTCTACTAATAAATTTTTAAAGTGCCAGCATACAGTTGTCGTTGGGAGAAATAAGAAAATTACGAGATAACGAAATATTCAAATTTGACTTTTTAAGAAGAACCCAGTTAAAACTTAAATCGAATCTGTGCTTTAATTTCTTGTTTGTGGTTGCCTTGTATTTCTTCTAACCCAGAACTTATCACATCTAAATTATCGTAATACGTTAAGGCATAACGTAGCCATATATCTATGCCTCTCATTACTTTATACCTTACTGTTAAATAGGTTCGGGTACCCTTATTGGAATATGCTGGGATAGAAAAAGCATATAATACATCGCTCTCATAAGCATATATTCTACTGTTAAATGATTCTGTATCAAAAATTCCATACCGAAACGAAAACGAGAAAGGACTGCTTTTAGCTTTGAAAATAATATCTTGATAAATTAAATAACCTGTTTCTAAAGGAGTTTCTTCTTTATTATAATTTACCAGCTCTATTCTTCCTTTCAACTTGATGGACTCAGATACCTTAAAACTATAATTATAACGATAATTAGTTTGTTTTTCGTTTACTAAATAATCTATTCCTTCTGTTAAATCAACAGCAGTATTTTCTAATTTATTTCGCTCACGAACCCTAACATACATTTCCATTTTTTTTGATGGTTTGTAAGTTAACTGAGTTAAATATTGATATCCCCTAGATGGACCATTAATACCAAACTTTAACCATGGAAATGTAAATTGATCATAGTATGCTGATAGCGTTAGTTGTTTCACAGGTTTAGTAATAATTCCCATATACAAGCCTTTTTCATTTTCGTTGGTAGAAGATTCTCCTAAACCTGCACTGGAAATGGGTTGAAAATCTCGTTGGTAATCTCGGTATAGAACAGCTAAAGAAAGACGTGGATCTAGTGTTATTAAAGCCCCAGAAACATAAGCATATCCAGCATCAATGCTTTGAGAAAATTCACCAAAAAAGTTGAAATTTCTGTAAATCCAATTGTAATCTGCTCCTAGCTTAGTTTGATTATTATCACTATTTCTAAACTGGCTATAAGTCTGTAAATTGGGATTAAATTCTGTATTTAGGTCACTGTTAATTCCTGTTACACCTAAACTTAATTTTCTTGTTTTATAAGCCAAGTGCCCACCAATTTGTTGCTGAATGATAGCATCCTTGTCCTCAAGTTCATTAAATGTTCTGTGCAAACCTGTTTGCTGTAAAGATGTTACAGCCAACACCTCTTGATCAATAGAAGTAGAATCGGTTAAATCTATGTTGGCATCTATGTTATTATAAGAGTAAAATGCCGTTGCCTCAAATTTTCCAAATTGGAAAGTGGCACCACCACCTCTTAAAAATAAACTTTCATCTACTGAAGCATAAGGTTTTAAGCTTTGTGCACTTCTTTTAATCAACATGATATCTGCTGATTTTCCAAAAGCCCTCCCTGACCAATATGTTAACCCTTGGCCAAATTGTGCTTGATAATCACCAATTGCCAACTGTTTAATCTTTCCTTGATTTCTTATAAATAAGTGTGCAGAATAATAATCGAATCCATTTTTTTGTGCCCCTTCAAAAAATTGCTCTCCCGCATCTTTTTCCGCAGTAACACCAAAACTTATATGCCTACCATATTTGTAACGGTATCGTGTATAAATTTTTGATTCATCGCCTTTGTACCTAGAATTTGGGCTTGCTGCTAAGGCAGAATCTGTAACAGGACTAAACCCCTTTTTCTCTTCTAAAATGGTTTGGTAACGAATAAATAATTGATTGTCTCCATTTTTTAATAGCTCATTGAATGAAAGCTGCGGGCTATCAACATTAGTCGAAATTTTAACAAAAGGTAAGATTAACTTGATGACATCGGTATCAAACCCATTGATGGTCTGCAATTCTTCTAAGGTCATTAATTTACCATTTTTTTCAATGTGTTCTAACAGATAGTTTATCTGAATACTCGTTAACAGACCGAGTTCCTCTAAATCATTTAATTTTGCTCTATTTAGATTTAAAGGATGATCAAAATAATAAGAAAGTTGATCAAAAATGGTAGTATAATCAGCGTCAGACTCTTCTGCATCTTCAATTAAATATTCAACCCGTTTTTCAATAATTTTATTTTTATCGTCTTCCTTAGATTGGGAAAAGGAAATGATAGGAAATAAAAGTAGAATTAAAATTAGGCTATTTTGAAAAATTTTATAGCCGTCATTGCGAATAAAGTGAAGCAATCTTATCTTTATTAAAGTGAGATTACTTCCGGCTTTTGCTTTCGAAAAACGCTCGCAATAACGATTAATTTGAAAATTAGTTAATTTTTCAAAATCACTTATATAGTTTAAAGTCTTCATTAAAAGTATGGAGTAGCCTCTTTTTTAATTTTCTTCTTTTTGCTATAAATAATAGAAATTCCTGGTGTTATACCTAAAGTTTGATGAAATGAGGAAGATAAATCAACTTTAAAATCTTTTAACTGCATTCCAAATCCAAAAGCATATTGGGTGGGAGTGGTCGAAAT
>JAJCYN010000054.1 GCA_029262915.1 Flavobacteriales bacterium | reverse complement strand
CCTAGCCCTCCTTTTTTAACTATTGCACCCAGTGGGGCGCCTATTAAAAACATTACAAAACAGGCGAAAGAAAAAGAATATTTTCGATGCCATTCAATATTCATTCTTGCTATATCTCTACTTTTAATAACCGTTTCTGTCGCTGCAGCACCAGCTCTCCCTTTATTGGTTCTTGCATTATTAATAGCAAAACTAAACAACTGGTTAAGCTCCTGTTCTTCTAGCTTAGCTATATATTTATCTTGAGATAAAATTATTTCTCCCTCATTCTCCATTCCATTAAAAATAGAGTCGTTAAAAAGATAACTTTGTTTAATTAATAAATCAAAACTGGTTAATCTTTCGTGGTATTGTCTTTTTAATGTATCTATTTTATTTTCTAACTGATTTAAATTAAACAATCGATAATCATGTTTAAATGCATCCTCATCTGTCCTACTAAATTCAAACCCATCTAGGCTTATTCTCATTTCATTTTCTTCAAAAGAAAAACGCGATAAAGGATAAACTTTGTTAGTTGTTGTTTCATCTTGATCTTGATAATCCGTTCCATGAAACAGGTTAATTGAAAAATATGATTTATCATCAGACATTTTCATAATGGCGGAATCTGCTACTGTAAGATTTCTATTTCCAGCGTTGTTAGTATGATTATAAATCATCACATCTTTTAACATCTCATCGCCATTTTCAAGCTCTACCTTTTCCATTACTCTTATGGTATAACCTTCTATTTCATTATAAAAAATACCCGATTTTATATTAACTGCCGGTTTTTTACTTCGTATATCGTGCAACAAAGAGTAAAATTTAAGGTTGGCTACTGGCATAATGTAATTTGAAAAACCAAAAGCTCCAATACTAAGGAGTAGTACAAAAATTGCTAAAGGCCTCATTACTCGTTGTAAAGATATTCCTGCTGATTTAAAAGAAACCAATTCAAAGTGTTCCCCTAAATTTCCAAAAGTCATTAATGAAGCCAATAATACAGAGAGAGGTAATGCTAAAGGAACCAGATTAGCAGAGGAATACATTAAAAATTCAGCAATAATATACCACTCAATTCCTTTACCTAACATTTCATCAACCCACAACCAAATAAACTGCATTAACAGCACAAATAAGGATATAAAAAAAGTAAGGATGAAAGGGCCTATAAAAGAAAAAAGTATGAATCTTGTTAGTTTCTTCACTTAATAAATGATTGCAACAAATATAGTTATTCCATATTGTTTATGGCTAACGTTGAATTTAGAAAAGTATTTTACTTTAAACCTATGTTCGATATAAGAATTGATTCGAAACAATCAAATCTTTGGTTCCGTGTCCCCAAGAATAAAATCCTTCTCCAGATTTAACGCCCATTTTATTGGCAGCAACCATATTAACTAACAATGGACAAGGTGCATATTTCCCATTTCCAAAACCTTCGTACATCACATTTAAAATAGACAAGCAGACATCTAAACCAATAAAATCTGCTAATTGTAATGGTCCCATAGGATGAGCCATTCCTAATTTCATTACCGTATCTATTTCTGCTACACCAGCAACACCTTCATATAAAGTAATTATTGCCTCATTAATCATTGGCATTAATATTCTATTGGCAACAAAACCAGGGTAATCGTTTACTTCAGTTGGTGTTTTACCTAATTTTTTAGACAACTCCATAATGGTATTGGTAACCTCATCAGAAGTTGAATAACCTCTAATTATGTCTACCAATTTCATAATTGGAACTGGGTTCATAAAGTGCATCCCAATCACTTTTTCCGGCCGGTTAGTTACAGCCGCAATTTGAGTAATAGAAATTGAGGAAGTATTGGTAGCCAAAATTACGTCATCATCTGTTGCCTCATCCATAGCCTTAAATATCTTCAATTTTAAATCAACATTTTCTGTTGCTGCTTCAACAACTAATCCAACGTTTTCAACACCAGCAAACATATCCGTATGTGTTGTAATATTAGCTATTGTATTATTTTTATCTTCTTCAGAAATTTTTTCTTTAGCTACCATTCTATCTAAATTTTTAGCTATGGTTGCTAATGCTTTGTCTAAAGCTTCTTGAGAAATGTCAATTAAATTTACGCCAAACCCGCTTTGAGCGAATGTATGAGCAATTCCATTACCCATTGTTCCCGCTCCTATTACTGCTACTTTTTCCATTTTTTATCTTTTAATCTTAATACCTAAATTCCTTATTTCTCTAAATCAATGTCCCTTTGCCGCTAAATACCGTTCTGCTTCTAATGCCGCCATACAGCCTGTACCTGCTGCAGTAATTGCTTGTCTATATGTCTTATCGGCTGCATCTCCTGAAACGAATACACCCGCAACATTTGTTTTTGCTGTACCTAGTTCTGCATACTCAATGTACCCAGCTTCATCCAAATTAAGGTAATCCTTAAATATTTCGGTATTGGGATTATGCCCTATCGCTACAAAAAATCCTGTACAAGGAATCTCTTTTGTTTCTCCTGTTTGATTGTTTTTTACGCGAACTCCAGTAACCAAATCATTTTCACCTAAAACCTCTTCTGTCTCTGTGTTGAACAAAATTTCTATGTTTGCCGTATTCTTTACTCTTTCTGCCATTATTTTCGAAGCCCTAAATTCATCTCTACGAACTAGCATAGTTACTTTAGAACAAATATTAGAAAGGTAATGCGCCTCCTCACAAGCCGAATCTCCAGCTCCTACCATTATCGTCTCCTGTCCTCTATAAAAGAACCCATCACAAACAGCACAGGCCGAAACTCCTCCTCCCAACTTTAAATAATGTTGTTCAGAATCCAATCCTAAATACCGTGCAGAAGCACCGGTAGAAATAATAATAGTCTCTGCATGAATTTCTTTGGTTTCGTTTACCCAAACTTTATGCACATCTCCAGAAAAATCTACTTTCGTAATCCAACCATCCCTCACATCAGTATCAAACCTTTTTGCTTGTTTCTCAAGCTCCATCATCATTTCTGGTCCAGTAATTCCATCAGGGTAACCTGGAAAATTTTCTACTTCGTTAGTGGTGGTCAATTGTCCTCCAGGTTGCATCCCCTGATATAAAACAGGATTCATATTGGCTCTTGCCGTATAAATTGCTGCAGTATATCCCGCAGGACCTGAACCAATAATTAAACACTTAATCTTTTCTATTTCTTCCGACATATTCCAAAATTTTTGAGACCTCAAAAGTAAACTTTTTGAAATGAGATTCCGAAGCAATGACAGACTATTTTTAATAAGATTGCTTCTTGCTTTTGCTTTCGCAAAACACTTGCAATGACAGTTTTCTTAACTAATCAACCAAAACTAAAGTATCATAGGTTACCCCATAACCACCCCAAACACCTACACCACCACCTTCAATATTTGTTCTAATGGTTGTTGGGGCAGCAAACGGATTGCTATCATTAAACGCTGCAGTTTCAAATGTTTCCCAAAAATTAAAATGAGGTAAATCTATAGTACAAAACTTAACAATTACGGTATCTCCTTGCTGAAAATACTCTGATGTTTCATTGTTATCATCTGGAGCCGTAGAATTAGGCTCTTGACCTCTAAAAATAAAAGCATCAAAATCTAACCCATCAAAAAACTTGTCGTCAAAAACAGATCCAAAAGCAGGTATAAATCGAGCATCTTTTCCTTTGCGTTGTGTAAATATTCTGTAAGCATTCCCCAATCCAGGAGGATCATTTAAATTAAACCAGAGGTAACCAAAATTACTAAACCCAGGTTGATCTTTATACCAATAATTGTCCATAGGAATAGGTGTTGGAATTGTTGTTGTTGATGTAAGTATTTTCCCTTCGGCTTGTATTTCAAGATTATAAACCCTACCAACTTGCCCAAAAATTGCTGGATTAAGTGTAGAATAAACAGTAAATCCATCCACAATAAATTCATCCAATTGAACCGTTGTTATTCCATCCGAAACTGTAACAACTGCTCCTTTTATAAATGAATTTTGATAGGACTGAAGATCTGTTGGTGCAAAAAATCCAACTGTTTTTGTTAAAATAACATAAGGAGGGATTCCTTGTTCTATTACTCCTTCAACAACTATTTTTTCTTCAGTAGTTTTAAGCTCTATATCTATGTCTTTTTCGCAAGATGTAAAAACCAAGAGGAGCAATAAAAAGGGATAAAAATTAAATTTATTCATAATCTATTCATTTTAAAAACTAAAATTCCAAGCTACTGATGGTATAATTCCAAACAACGATACTTGTTTTGCTTGTACATCTAAGCTGCCGTTACTAGGGTCTCCTTCATTAGCAAAATAAATAAAATAAGGATTCTTCCTGTTATATACATTGTATATAGAAAAATTCCAACTCGATTTAAATTTCTTAGTTTCTTTCCCTTTTAAGGTTAGTGACAAGTCCATTCTATGGAATGCATCCATTCTAAACCAATTTCTTTCACCATATTCATTTACTATTTGTCCTTGTACCACATACCTCGAAACAGGTAATGTCAGTGCATTCCCTGTAGCATAAACCCAAGTTGCTCCAAGCGTTAATCGTTTTGATATATCATAGGTTAATACTATGGACGCATCATGTCTTCTGTCGTATCGGGTATAAAAATTATTTCCATTGTTTAATTCTTCAAAATTCTTTTCCGCCCACGACAATGCATAGCCTATCCATCCATTTACTTTTCCATATTTTTTCTTCAAAAATAGTTCCAGTCCATAGGACCATCCTTTACCAAACGTGAAAGAATTATCAACATTATTTCCAGCATTATCTTCAGGCAATGCTCCATCACTATATTCTACTTGGTTCTCCATCGTTTTATAATAAACCTCCACTGATGTCTCAAATTTGTTATTCTTAAAATTCCTAAAATAACCTGCTGCATATTGGGTAGAAAATTGTGGTTTTACCTTATCTGAACTTGGCACCCACACGTCTGTTGGTAATGACACCGAAGCGAAGGAAGCTAAATGAATGTATTGGTAATTTTGAGTGTATGATGCTTTTAAAGATGAGTTGTCATTTAACGTGTATCGCATTGTAAATCTCGGTTCAAGCCCTTGATATAATTTTACTGTTTCTCCCTTATCATAAACCGTTGTATCTTTTGGATGCCCAAACTCATCATTATTGTACCTCTTAAAAGGTCCAATATGCTGGAATAATGAATACCGCAAACCTGCATGTATTTTTAATTTTTCATTGATATCCCAATCATCTGATGCATACAAAGCAATATCATTTGCATAATTTATAATAATGTCACCCGTATTAAAATCTACATCACCTGATTTTGCTGAAGCGTTACTCGGCACAAATTTGTGGAAGATATAATTCGCTCCAAACTTTACATTGTGGAGAATTGATGGTAAATAATTAAAATCCAGTTTTGCATTCCAATCCGTAATTCCTGAAAATAATTTAAACTCAAATTGATCTTGTTCTAATCCAACTTCAAATTGATATTTTGTAAATATTACCGATGTATTTAAAAAAAGTTTATCATTAAATAAATGGTTCCATCTCAATGAAACAATAGAATTTCCCCAAGGAGTGTCCATCCCAAAACCATCATCAGCGTTTCTAAAGGTAAATACGTCTCTACCAAAATAGCCACTTAAAAATAGCCTATCTTTATCAGAAATGATGTAATTGAATTTGGCATTTAAATAATAAAAATAATAATTACTCCCTTTAAATTTGGACGAATCACTTATAAAAGGTTGGGCCAAATCTCCAATATAGGTTCGCCTTGCTGAAACAATAAACGAGGCCGTATCTTTTTTTATAGGCCCTTGTACCGTTAATCGAGAGGATATAATTCCTATTCCCCCATCTACTTTAACTTTTTTCATATCACCATCATTCATAGTAATATCAAGTACTGATGACAATCTCCCTCCGTATTCAGCAGGCATCCCACCCTTAATCAATTTTACATCTTTAATCGCATCTGCATTAAAAACCGAAAAGAATCCAAATAAATGAGAGGCATTGTAAATTGTGGCTCCATCTAAGAGAATTAAGTTTTGATCGGGACCTCCTCCTCTCACATAAAACCCAGAATTTCCTTCTCCTGCCGATTGAACACCTGGTAACAATTGTATCGTTTTTAGTATATCTATTTCTCCAAAAATAGCTGGCAATGCTTTAACTTTTTCTACGTCTAATTCAACGGTACTCATAACAGCCTCATTGGTATTCTGGTCTTCCCTTTCTCCAATTACTTTAAATTCATCTGTCTCAATCACATCAGCTTCTATTTCATAATT
Source organism: Flavobacteriales bacterium (assembly GCA_029262915.1). GTDB lineage: Bacteria > Bacteroidota > Bacteroidia > Flavobacteriales_E > Vicingaceae. The sequence goes on along the minus strand of JAJCYN010000054.1, from coordinate 5,213 downwards.
TAAGCGAATGTTCTTATTAAGAACAACCTTTTGTTCAATCTCTTTAAATCCTATATATGAAACAACCAATGTGTATTCACCTTCTTCAATGGTAATCGAATAAAATCCATAGGTATTTGATGTTGTACCTTTTAGAAGCTCCTTGATATAAACAGATGCTCCAACCGAGTTCTCTCCAGTTGCTTTATCTTTTACATAACCACTAATGGTATATTTTTTTTGAGCTGAGGCTTGAAAAGCAAAAAGAGAAATAAGAAAGACAACTAATAATGGTTTCACAAAATCAAAATTTTCTAAATTTGAAACACAAAATTAAGACTAAAATTGTATTGAATATGTTAATTGTCGGGATGAGAGGATTCGAACCTCCGATCTCTGGTCCCCCAGACCAGCACATTAACCTGACTATGCTACATCCCGAAATATTATTTAAATAAATTTCTTTAAAGCCATAATATATCCAAAATGTAACCCTTCGTGCACATTATTAAACTGGATTGCCTCCTCAATATTATTTAGAATTACATTGTAACTCGTTGTATATTCGATATAGTTTTTAAAAATTGAATCATTATAATCTTCTTGTAATTTTCTAGGTAAACTCAATAATTGAGCCTTAATATATACTAACTCTTCTTGAACAACATTAACAGCTTCGCTTCCTTTTTTAAATCTATCTACAAAATCTTCATCTAATAGCATATCCAATCCTGATAGTTTATAGCACAATAATTGTTGGGTAACGGCAATGTGCCCTACATTCCATATAACGTTATTCTTAAAATTTGGTGGAATTGTATTTAACTGAGTTAAAGTTAGCCCTTCAATAGTATTTATAAGATTATTTCTTGTTGCTGTTAAAATTTCGAATTGTTGTTGCATTGCATTATGATGTTAATTTAAAACGAAAGTAATGATTAATCTTTTTACCAATAATTATTAACTATCAACTAATAATTATCTTTGTAAAATGAAATCCGAAAATAAATTCAAAATAATTGCTAAAACCTCTTATGGTTTAGAGGGGGTTCTTACTGAAGAATTAAGACAACTTGGTGTAAAGGAGACTGAAGTTGTAACGCGAGCAGTTATTTTTGAAGGAAACAAAGAAACACTATACAAAGCCAATTTGTGGTTACGATCTGCCAACAGACTAATCGTTCCTATAAGAACATTTAGAATTAAAAATGCCGATGACCTTTATCATAAAATTAAAGACATTGCTTGGGAAGACATTTTTAATGTAGACCAAACTTTTGCCATTGACTCAACCGTTTTCTCTGAAATATTTAATCATACTAAGTTTGCAGCTTTTAAAGCTAAAGATGCTATTGCTGACCGATTTAGAGATAAATTTGAGAAACGCCCTGATGTTGATACAGACCAACCACACATTAGAATAAACCTTCATATCAATAATGAAAATGAATGTACAGTAAGTTTAGATAGCTCTGGTGACCCTCTTTTTAAAAGAGGTTATAGAGATAGCAGAAGTATAGCTCCCATAAAAGAAGATTTAGCAGCTGGAATGATTTTACTAAGCGGTTGGGATAAAAAATCAAACTTTATTGATTTATTTTGTGGTTCTGGAACATTATTAATTGAAGCTGCAATGATAGCTTGCAATATCCCACCAAACATTAACAGAGCTGTTTTTGGGTTTATGAATTGGAAAACATTTGATGAAGAACTATTTGACAAAGTAGTTGATGAAGCACTTGATGAAGAGGTCGATTTCGATTTTAAAATAATAGGTATTGATAATGATGCCCGTGTTATGGGAATGAGCCGAGCCAACATTGAAGCCGCTGGTTTAACCAATAAAATTGAGCTGCATAAAAAAGATTTCGCAGATTTTGAAGCACCACAACTTAAAGGTATAATTGTTTGCAATCCTCCTTATGGTGAACGAATAGGAGAAAATGTGGATGACCTATACACTGCCTTTGGAGACAACTTAAAAACAAGGTATGATGGTTGGAATGCGTGGCTCATCAGCTCCAATATGGAAGCTTTAAAAAAAGTGGGATTAAGACCTTCACGAAAAATTAAACTCTTTAACGGAAGTTTAGAATGCAGGTTTATGAAGTACGAAATGTATAAGGGAACAAAAAAAATTCATAAATTGAAACCCCAAACGAATCGATAAACTCAAATGAAAAAAATAGGCGTTTTAACATCTGGAGGAGATGCTCCTGGAATGAATGCAGCAATTAGAGCTGTAGTTAGAACTTGTGCTTATAACAACATTCAATCGTATGGAATTTGTGAAGGGTACAAAGGATTAATTAATGGCAAAATCCATCCAATAGAATCACGTGGAGTAAGTAATATTATTCAACGAGGAGGGACAATATTAAAAAGTTCAAGAAGTGAAGAATTTTATACTCCCGAAGGAAGGAAAAAAGCTTTTAAAAACATTCTGCAACATGACCTAGATGGAATAATTGCCATTGGTGGCGATGGGACATTCTCTGGAGCAGCCATTTTTAATAAAGAATTTAATATTCCTTTTGTTGGAATTCCAGGAACCATTGATAACGATTTATTTGGTACCGATTTTACTATTGGTTATGATACAGCATTAAACACAGTGGTTGAAGCTGTAGATAAAATTAGAGATACAGCGAGTTCTCATAATCGTTTATTTATTGTAGAAGTAATGGGTCGTGATGCCGGATTTATAGCTTTAAGGAGCGGAATTGGAGTTGGAGCAGAAGCCATTTTAATTCCTGAAGAAACCACTTACATCAATCAATTAATTGATAAATTAGAGGGGGATCGTAATGGAAGAAAATCGAGTATGATAGTTATCGTTGCAGAAGGTGATGAATTAGGTGGGGCTTATGAAGTAGCAAAAAAAGTAACAGAAAAATGTCCTAAATATGATTCTAGAGTTACCGTTTTAGGTCACATTCAGCGAGGAGGAAATCCAACAGCTATGGATAGAGTTTTAGCCAGTCGAATGGGAAATGCAGCCGTTAATTCCTTATTGGAGGGTAAGTCTAATGTTATGATTGGTATTGTAAACAAAGAAGTGATTTATACTTCTTTTGAAAATGCCATAAAACATCACGACAAACTCAATATGAATTTAATGAATTTGGCAGAAGTGCTTTCTTGTTAGAGATTAAAATGAGTAAAGAAACTAAATTCATAGATGTAATATTACCACTTTCGTTACCGAATTTATTCACTTATCGTTTACCAGAAGAGTTAAACCAAGCTATACAAATTGGACAACGAGCTGTTGTTCCTTTTGGCCGAGGAGGTAAATTATACTCAGCTTTGGTAAAACATATTCATAATTCTCCTCCTACTCAGTACCAAGCAAAATATGTAGAATCATTATTAGATGAAAAACCCATTGTAAACGGAAAGCAACTCCAACATTGGGATTGGATTGCTGATTATTATATTGCCAATCCGGGTGACGTATTTAATGCCGCTTTACCTGGAGCACTTAAATTGGCAAGTGAAACTAAAATTCTTATTAATACTGAATTTGAAGGTCATGCCATTAATGATTTAACTGATAAAGAGTATCAAATATATGAAGCATTAGAGATTAGAAATATTCTGAATCTTCAAGAAATTTCTGAAATCCTAAACATTAAAAATGTACATAAAATAGTTAAATCTTTAATAGAGAAAAGAGCCATTGTTGTTGAAGAAGATTTAAAAAGAAAATACAAAGTCAAGCTAATTCCTTACGTCCGTTTAACTGAATTTGCCAATAACGAAAAAAACTTAGAGCAAATTTTTAATAAAATTACTCGAGCAAAAAAGCAGTTGGATACCTTAATGTCTTTCATTAAACTGTCTAACCGTTATAATGATGAGTCTATTGAAGTAAAAAAAGCGGACCTACAAAAATCTACGAATGTTAGCTCCTCCATTATTAAGGAATTGGTTAAGAAAAATATATTTGAAGTTTATGACGTTGCCGTTGATCGTATAGGAAATTATGGAAAAGAACTAATTGGTGATAAACCCTTAAACGAACATCAAGTAAAAGCATTTACTGAAATTAAAACGCAATTTAAAGAAAAGGATGTTGTGTTGTTGCACGGAGTAACTTCTTCTGGTAAAACAGAAATCTATATAAAGCTAATACAGGAAGCATTAGAAAAAGGTAAGCAAGTGCTTTATTTGCTGCCTGAGATAGCTTTAACAACCCAATTAATTACGCGTTTGCAAAAAGTTTTTGGTGATGTAATTGGTGTCTATCATTCTAAGTTTAATGAAAATGAACGTGTTGAGGTTTGGAATAAAGTGTTGGATTTTGAAGTGAGTAAATCTTCCAAATTCCAGATTGTAATGGGTGCCCGATCTGCAATGTTTTTACCTTTTAGCAGTTTGGGCTTAATTATTATTGACGAGGAACACGAAAACAGTTTTAAACAATATCAACCTGCTCCAAGGTACAACGCGAGAGATGCTTCCATTGTTTTAGCAAATTTCCATGATGCTAAGGTGCTAATGGGTTCCGCCACTCCCGCGATAGAAAGCTATTGGAACGCTAAAGAAGGAAAATTTGGCTTAGTAGAGATTACAAAAAGACATGGTGGCGTTCAGTTACCTGAAATACTATGTGCCGATATTAAAGAAGCTACGCGAAAGAAGAAAATGAAATCGCATTTTTCTCCTTTGTTAATGGAATTGATGGAAGAAGCTTTTAAGAATAAAGAACAAATCATTTTGTTTCAAAACCGCAGAGGTTATGCTCCATTTTTATTGTGCGAGGAATGTGGTCATGTTCCTGAATGTAAAAATTGTGATGTTTCACTAACCTATCACAAATATGCCAATTTGTTAAAATGTCATTATTGCGGTACCAATAAACAAATGCCCACTACTTGCGGTAAATGTGGTAGCCCAAGAGTTACGTTGAAAGGTTTTGGTACTGAACAAATTGAAGAAGAGCTAGCCCTTTATTTTCCTAATATAAAGGTCGCACGAATGGATGCCGATACTACTCGTACTAAAAATGCTTATCATCGATTAATTACTGATTTTGAAGAAGGCGATATTGACGTGTTGGTAGGAACACAAATGGTAACTAAAGGTCTGGACTTTGATAATGTTTCTGTTGTCGGAATTTTAAATGCTGATAGTATGCTCAATTTTCCTGATTTTAGAGCGTTTGAACGTTCTTACCAACTAATGAGTCAGGTAAGTGGTAGAGCAGGAAGAAAAGCAAAAAGAGGTAA
>JAJCYN010000053.1 GCA_029262915.1 Flavobacteriales bacterium | reverse complement strand
ATGGTAATCTTATAGAAACGAAAGATATTTTAGATAGAAAAGCTACCACCTTATATGGGTATAGCCCCACATTAAAAAATGTACCCGTAGCTATAGCATCTAATGCAGAACAAAGGCAAATTGCTTTTGATGGTTTTGAGGATTATGATTATTTCAATAATCCAAATTTCACTGTTTTACCAGGACATTTTAATTTTAGCAATGGTGCTGTAAGCTTAATTGATCAAACCGAGTCACATACTGGAGAAAAGAGTTTGAAAATTGTACAAGGAACTAGCCATTATATGGGGAAAGCGATACAACCAAATTGTGATGAAGGCGAATTTTTTATTTTTAATCCAGCAGATAATTATCTTTTAGAACATTGTAATTGTGAACAGCAGTTTTCACCAAAAGCAGGTAAATACATTATTAGTGCATGGGTAAAACAAAATGCTGGTATACCAGGTACCACTATTGCTGATGCAGAAATAATTGTAAGACAATTTGATGTAGCACAAGTAAGCATCTCAAGTGTAACATTTTCAACATCAGGTCCGGTAATAGAAGGCTGGCAAAGGATTGAAGGAGAAGTAGATGTGGATGCTTTAGCAGTAACCATAATTATTGAATTAAAAAACGGAGGAGCGGCTGGAGCAGCAGATGTTTATTTTGATGATGTTCGGATGCACCCTTTTAATTCTGCCATGAAAACTATGGTTTACCAACCCGATAACCTTCGATTAATGGCAGAATTAGACAATCAAAATTATGCTACATTTTTTGAATATGATGAAGAAGGAACATTGGTAAGGATTAAAAAAGAAACAGAAAAAGGAATTGTTACCATTAAAGAAACGAGAAGCAGTATTGTTAAAACGCCATAATGTATGCAACATATAAAGTTTAAAAATAGAATGCATTTTTTTCAATTGGTAGCACTGCTAATTATAAGTATTAGTGGAGTATTTGCTCAAAATGTAGCTACCGATTTAAAACAAATTTCATTGAAATATCAGGATGTGAATAGTGTAATGCTTGGTCAAAGAATTAATTATTATAACAGTTATACTGCTAAGAATCCTATAGAAACTAACAATACGGTTCTAAAACGAACGAGTAATCAATTTTATACTAATGCTTTTGGTGTAGAAACATTAATTACAAAAGGTATTTCGGTATTGGTAGATCATCAATCAAAAATTATACTGCTCGATAAAAATAACGGAGAAGAGTTTAATACCGATTTAACCATAGATTTTGAGAGTATTAAGGAACTCAGTTCTGAAATTAAATACAAAAAAGCAGGTAAAAATGGGCGCTATACATTTTATTTTAAAACGGGAGATCAATTGAAGGTCGAAGTGTGGTACGATAAAGAAAGCTTTGAGGTGGCTAAAACTGTGTTTTACATGAGAGAAGCTGCTACTAAAGGAGATTCACCACCACGAGTAGAAATACTGATTACTGACTTTAAAGTTAATTATGATTTTGATGAAAAAACCTTTGATATAGAGCAATATATCCTTACTTCCAATAAAGAAATATTGCCAACTAATAAGTACAAAGAATACCAACTGATTAATAATATTAGAAATTAATATGAAAGCAACTAATAACATTTATAAAACATTAGGCATTAACATAGCTCTGCTCGTTGTAGCCTTTGCCATTACTACTCCATATTTATTTGCTGGAGTTGAACATTTTACCAATAAAATTGAATTGTGCCAAGTTTCGAGTGGAGCCGTTGTTACTGTTACGGATGATAAATATCCCATGATGATGCTTAACCCAACTGGTTGGCAAACAGATTTTAAGGTAAAAGGCTTTTCTGAGGGTAGGTTGGTGCTAAAACTTGATCCAACAGACAAAACGGTATATCCATTTTTTACGTTAACTACAAATGTTACCGTAAATTACATTAAACAAGATTTAACTACTGGTAATTTTACTACTAACCTCAATTTAGTTTATGATCCAACAGCAGGTACTTTTACTACCGACCAAAACATCTACCATTTTTCAGATGTCCATTTAATGACGGTAACCGTTAACACATTACCTATTCCCACGCAACTAACGGAAATACCTAAAGGCTTAGTTTTGCAAGCAGAAATAAATGTAGAAAGGTATTATACTTTCGATCATACATTTATTCCAGTCATTAAACATAGTATAGTTGATCTTGATGGAGCTACTGACAGAACCTTAGGATTGCAATGGCCCGTAATTAAAGGAGCGGAAGAATATGATTTGGAATGGACATTTATTGATGATTATGATGGAATAGGTGCTAGCAAACCATTCAATTTTAATAACAACGCTACTCGAGTATCCTTATCGGAAAACAATTATGAAATACCGCTGGTTTATGAAAAGGGATATATTCTTTATCGGGTTAGAGGGGTTAGTAAATTAGCACCCAACTATACGCAAAGAGTTGAGGGAGCATGGTCTTCCAATGCTTTTACGTATACCCTTGTTTCTGCTTATCCAGATAAGTATGCTGTGGTAGAGCATGAGTCAGATAATTTTAATTGGGGTTACCAATCTTTTTTTACAGAAGGAGGAGTTAGAGGAGAAGGGGTTTCCTATTTTGACGGAACACTAAGGAACAGACAAAATATTTCTAAACTTAATTCAGAAGATAAAGTTGTTGTACAAGAAACTTTTTATGACTATCAAGGAAGGCCAGCAGTTAGCGCTTTACCAGCTCCAATAAATGAACGAACATTTAAATATAGGGATGATTTTAATCAAAACACAAGTACCCTTGAGTATTCAGCGAAGGATTTTGATTTGGACATTAACCCGTTTCCTCAAATGTCTAGTACAAGTGGAGCTTCAAATTATTATTCTCCATTAAATCCGGATATGAATGGGGTAAACGCATACATTCCGGATGCTCAAGAATTTCCGTACACACAAACTGAATATAAAAATGACCTAACAGGAAGGATTAAAAGCCAGGGAGGTCTGGGATTGGATCATGCAATTGGTTCAGGACATGAGTCTAAATTTTATTATGGAAAACCGCTACAATATAAATTGACCAAGTTATTTGGTACAGATGTAGGTTTTAGTAGGTCTTATTCAGAAACAATGGTGATTGATCCTAATGGACAAGCATCGGTTTCGGTGGCAGATGCTTCTGGTAGGGTTATTGCTACCAATTTGGCAGGAGATCCTCCAGCTAATTTAGAAGCATTGCCAAGCCATACCGCTAGAGAACAAATTACCGCAAATATTTTAGACAATACAGTAGATAACCAAGATGGTTATGGTTCATTAATATCTACTCAGGCATACATTTCAAAAGCCGGAGGTTTGCATGAGTTTTCCTATAGTTTAGATCCTAAAACATATACAGATTGTCTGCCAGCGGGTGTTTGTTATGATTGTGTTTATGATTTGATAATAAGTGTGCAAGATGTTGATAATATGACTGAAATGTTAACCGGGGGTCCTTTTATAGTAACCTTAGGGAGTAATAGCCCATTAAACAATACTTGTGAAAATACTACATATAATAGCCCTGTAGATAACACACTCAAAGTTAATTTACCAGTTGGTTCTTATATTATTACCAAATCGTTAAAAGTAAATGAGGCTGCTATTGATTACTATGCAGATCAATACATGCAAGAAAGTACTTGTTTGAGTGAGTACCACGATTTTTTTGATGTATTTATTGCTGC
>JAJCYN010000052.1 GCA_029262915.1 Flavobacteriales bacterium | reverse complement strand
ATTAAAGATAAAATAAACCCACCTTCATCTTTTTAATGAAAGTGGGTTAACTTATATAATTAAGAAGCATCATCCTTGGCCAATGGTTCTTTTTTATCAGTAATGACAGGTAAATCAGGTGTTTTATCTGCATTTAACTGGGTGCCTATTGTTACATCTCCAGAGAATATACCAGTACCCACTACATCTAAGGTTGCTAAGGGTGCATTATTACCTGTTCCTATTCCCACTTGTCCACCATCAGGATTAATAATTGTATTTGCCATGTTTGAAGTAGGATTTCCTGGAATGGAAAACCCATTGGAATTGATTATCAATGGTCCATTAGTTGTGTAGATTTCGTTATTACCACCTACACCCGAATTTAACCACAATGAATTAGTCCCGACCTTAATAAAATCGTTAACGTAAAGTTCTTGATAAGGAGTTGATAAATTACCTAAATTTAATGCTGCTGTGTTTTGCGAAGACCCGTCAGGAAACTTTAGGGCAATAGCAGTTTCAATGACACCATTAACGGTTAATTTAGATGTAGGAGATGAGATTCCAATTCCAACATTACCATTTTGCAGTAAACGCATTTTTTCTGATCCAGAAGAGCCACTATTGGTACCAAAGACGATATCTTTATTTACGGTTGCAATAAATAACCCTGAATTACCACCAGCCGTTAGTACTCCAGTGATACCACCAATAGGGTTACCAAACCCATCCAACCATCTAAGTGTATTCGCACCTGAGGATCCAGGAGTTGAAGGTTGTGTAAATACAATTGAATTTGATCTATTTACGGTCTCGGTAGGTCCAGAACCGATTACCAATGCCTCGTTACCTGGTCCATCTAGATGTAAAAGACCAATAGGATTGTTGGTGCCTATACCAATATTTCCAGAACCCATAATTCTCATTCTTTCTAGTAAATTAGTCTTAAAAATGAAATCACTATTATCGGTTGTACCTAAAAAATCACTTGAAGTGATTCCAGAGTTACCGTTTAATTGCCATGCATTATTTATACCCCCGGAATTACCGTTGCCATTTCCATTTTGGGTAAAAGAAGTAGTTGAAAACAGGCAAATAGCACAGGCAAATAGCACTGTTTTAAATATTGTAAAAGTTATTTTAGATTCCATAATATATATTTAAATGAAAATAAATGAATAACTAATTTACACTAGTTTTTAAAAGAAACTATTGGAAATGAGCAAACGGTAAGTACAAATTATTATTCGGTAAGTATCGATGGAAATTCGGTAATTTTTTGATTTAAAAGTCTTGGTAAAGAATTATTAAATAAAGTAACTTAATCGTTTAAAAATGAATTTTTATAGCTATAATTAACATATACTAATTGCCTTCTTCAATGGAGCTAACATTTATAATATGAGGGTTTATGGGAACTCAGATAAAATAAATGAATCTAAAAAATAAATAAATACATTTGTTTAATTATTTTCGTGAATTATGGATGACTTTATTGTAAAAGAAACATTAGAAACGCCTTCTATTGAGTTTTATTCTTCAATGGGATATCTATCAATTAAAGGAAAATCTATCCCTAATGATCCTATTAAATTTTATGAACCATTATTTAATATCTTAGATAAATATAATGACAGCCCTTTAGCCCATACTAAAGTAGATTTTAGGTTAGAATATTTTAACACTAGTTCCTCTAAATGTATTTTGAATATACTTAGAAAGATACAGTCTATATCACTAAAGAGTAAGAGATTAAGTGTAAATTGGTTTTATGATGAAGATGATGAGGAAATTTTAGAAGCAGGAGAGGATTTCAGTAAGATAATTGGCATACCTTTTAATTTAAAAAGTAATTCTATCAAATAAAATATTGTTTCTAACATCAAACTTAGATTGCTTCTCTATCTATTCAAATTTAAGTCTATAAAAAAAACGAAGTTTTCTTTTATTCATTTTCTATTTGAACTCATTGTTTTGATGTTTCGCACTCCAAACGGAACAGTTCTCGAACTCAAATGTATATGGAGATATAGACCTAATTGAAAGCTTTGATAGCGAATTATTAAAGACTGGTAGCAATAACATAATAACTTTAAGATATTTATAGTTTAAGCTATTCAATAAATTTGGGATAAAATCATAAATTGTGTATATTTTACAATTCAGGAATCAAAAAATGAACTATTCCAAAGAAATAAAATCAATATTTGACCGACAGAATGATAATGGCGGAGAGTTTTGGTCAAGGGAGGATGGAGATATTCACGCTCCAAATGGTTATTGTACTATTGATACATTGAACGTTCTTGGAGAATTAGATGCAACAGTAAAAGAATATCCAATACTTAATCAGATTATTGATTTTATTTTCGATTATCAAACCTCTGATGGTTGTTTTAAATACTCAAATACAAGTTCAAAATTACCTTGTATGTCTGCACGTATTCTTTCCACAATAGGTAAGCTTAAAGTTAATGATGATAAGAGAACAGAAAAAAGCTACGAACAGCTTTTAGAAACTCAATGGTCAGATGGTGGTTGGAGATGCAATACTGTAAAAATGGGAAAATCAGCGTTAACGGATGCCAGTAATCCTGGAACAACTTTATATGTTTTAGATGCTTTTCGTTTCAGGAATAATAATTTAAAGGAGCTTACTAAACTAAATAAGGGAATTGATTTTTTGCTTCAACATTGGAAAATAAGACAACCTTTTGGTCCTTGTGGACACGGAATTGGTTCTCGATTTTTCCAAATAGAATACCCTTTTCTGAGATACAACCTGTTTTATTATGTGTATGTTCTTTCTTTTTATGATTTTGCTATAAAGGATGATAGGTTTCAAGATGCCTATAAATCACTTTTAGTAAAAATTCAAGATGGAAATATTATACCCGAAAATCCACATCGTTCATGGCAAAAATTTAATTTTGCTAAAAAAGGAAAGATTAGTCAATTGGCAACAAAAAGGTGGAGTGAAATTGAAATGAATATAAAGACTTAAAAGTTAATAAAACGGACAAAGTTTTCCACTTATAGAAAATTTTGTCTAAAATGCCCCCTAATATATATCAAGATATTAAAATGATTGAGAATTTTAGTGATAAAATGGGGTTGATATCATTAAAAAACAAAACTAATACTTTACCAAATTAATGCTACTGAAGTTCCTTTATTAGGTGCAGTATTAATTTTAAAATTAGCCCCGATGGCTTTGGTTCTTGTTTCCATATTTTCTATGCCTTTTCCTTTTTCAGAGGAATCCAGATTAAAACCTATACCATCATCATTTATTTGAATTTTTCCATTATTGTCATCTATTTTAATAAGGATACATATTTTTTTAGCACGGGAATATTTTATAACATTATTCATCGCCTCCTGAATTATTCTAAATAATTCAATTTTTGTATTGTTATCTAGCTCTTTGTTAACATTATACATAAAATCTGTTTTTATCGATCCTGCCTCTCTCAATTGTTTTAATAAAACCTCAATTTTACTAGCTAAATCTATTTCGTCTCTTTTTGAAATATTGTGAGAAATATTTCTAATATCTACCAATCCTTCGGCTAAAAAACTTTGTGATCTTTTAAAAATACTTTGAGTACCTTGGTCTAAAACCATTATATCATCTTCAACACTATTAAATCCCATTTGTGAAGCGACCAATAGTTGCTGAACACTATCATGTAATTCACGGGATATCCTATATTGTTCTTCTGAAACAGCTATTGATTGAATTTGTTTACGTTTCTTTATTTTAGACTTTACCGTATTTAACAAATCTATATGATTAAATGGTTTGGTAAGATAGTCATCTGCTCCCAAGTCCATTCCTTTTCTAATATCAGAAAGCCCTACATTCGCTGTTAAAAACAAAAAGG
>JAJCYN010000051.1 GCA_029262915.1 Flavobacteriales bacterium | reverse complement strand
CTTGCCGTCCAAAAACCTGCCCCAGTATTAAAATCTTCTAAATAGGGATAGGTGGTTACTTTTAGATTGGTTACATTGATAGTCGTTGCCAATGTATCATTTGATAAATTAATATCACCTGGCATTAAAGTGAATGTATTGAAATTGTACACTCCAACAGCACTCATATCGAATGTTGTAGGAAAAGTATAATCAACAAATCCTCCAACAGGTATAGGGCCTGGAACTGTTCCATTTAATGTAGTGGTTACTGTTCCGGTAATATCGCATTGTACAGGTACATTTGTAACCGCGTTACAAGCGGAATTAAAAACTCTTACCGTTACTTGTTGATTGGTATTAAATAAACATCCTACGTCAACCGGATCAATGTAAGCGATGACACTCACATCAGGTCCATCTTGAACTACAAAATTATCAAAGGCAAAACCATACCATGTTGGGGTATTAATATCCCCATACCATGAACGACCATATACCCTAAATTTCACGCAACTTTGTCCTGTTAAAGCACATAAATTATGTTGTTTTGTTGACCAAGCATCTTGTGATGGAGACCAACTGTTCGTCCATACATTAGAAGAATTGTACCAATTGGGATCTGCCCCTGTTCCCAATTTAGTCCAAGTCGTACCGTTGTTTAAGGAATATTGAATATAATATTGATTGTTTGTGTTTCGTAAACTGTGCTTAATATCTAATAATAATTGCGGGTTTGTCAGACCCGTAAAATCAAATATGGGGCTTTCTACCCAAATCCAATCCCACGCATTACCTGTTGCCTCTACATAAAAGCTTTTTCCTTCTCCCTGAGGGCCATTTAAATAAGGTAAATTTCCATGAACGAAATTTCTGTTGTTATTCAAGGGTGGATTGTTTCCAGTGGCAAACCATCCTGCGTTTGAAATATTGAAATCCGAGGTATATGGATAGGTTCCAACCAATTGTTGCCTTCCATCTAACAAGGTATCGTTTAATATATAGGAATCACCCCCTAGGGTGGTGTAACATAAAAAATGATACACGTCATCAGCAGACATATTGATGGTAGATGCAAAAGTAAAATTTGCGGTTCCTCCACCCGGTATAGGAGGTCCAGCATAAGTTCCAGTTATCGTTCCGGTTGTTCCTCCTGAAACAACACAAGTAACGGGTATATTCATTACAGGTTCGAAACTGTAATTGGTAATCTCTACGGTAACCGTTTCAGCTGCTCCATAGGTTTGAGCACAAGCCAAATAATTTGGCAATATAAGTGTGCTCACTCCTACATCAGGATCAGAATAAAGGACAATATCATCTAAATACCAATACCTTCCGGCTTGGCTGCCATCGGTATAACGAAATCTAACCCTCACATCAACCTGATTTGCAGCTAGAGCTGTAATATCAAATATGGTATCTTGGGGAGCAGCAATTGAGCCTCTCGTAATTTTATGGTAATCTTTTAATAAATTCCAAGTCACACCACCATTATTACTCAATTCTACAAATCCGTGAGTAAACTCAACACCAAACCAATGATGTGTTATCTTCAAAAAAGCGGTTGTTCTGTTGGTGAAATCTACGGGTACAGTTGTTAAAGCAGATTCATTAGGAATTACAGCTGCTCCCAATAATTGATCGTCAAAAACTGCATATCCTCCTCCAGAAGGACTACCAAATACAGGAGAGCTCCTAAATGACCATAAGTCCGTTCCTTGTATTGCTGTATTTGCCCAACCGGCTGGTAAAACAGCAGTTGTAAACGTTTCATTTAACAATATATCAGCTCGAAGCGATAAAAAAGATAGTAAACAAATTGATATGTAGAAAAAGTGCCTCAACAAGAAATAATTTAAAACTTAGTCTAAATTAACCTTACATCTAACAAAAAACAAACCATATTAGTCGGATTTTTTCAGTTCTAACCAAATAAATAGTTTTATGAATGCAATATTATCAACAGATAACTTAGTTTATTATTTTCAAACCTATTCAACCTAAGGTCTAGGTAAAAAAACTTATGTAGATTCTTCGTTTGTTTTAAGGTTTAAAACGAAATACACAACGAAAACATACTGTAATATTATGGGGAGATTATAAATGTTCATATAAACAATAAAATCCTCAGTGAACATGAGAAAAAAAGCAACAATGAATGCTAAGGCCGAATGTTTAAGCCATTTAATCGATATATACTTAGTTGCTTTTAAGCGAAGCAATAAAACAACCCATAAAATCAAACTAACAACCGAGCCTATGCTAATAATTGTACTTATGATTTGAGGAGGCTCCATATTTATAATACTTACGAAATAAAAAACCTGATTGCCTACATCGAAAATTAACAGAGCCCAAGTAGTTTTCATCAAAGCATTAAGTTTATAATGCCTGAAATAGTTAATTAAAAAATAATAGTAATAGCTTTCAGCGACAATCAGTAATAGTGTAATCAATTTATTTTGACCAAGCGTGAATCCAGTTATGTGCGGAAAAAAATCACTGAGCCCTGTCCGAATTAAACTTAAAATAAGAATGCCTACGCAAATTAACATATAATTCCTATGGTTCTTACTTATTAAGTATTGAGGTAAACTGTCATTTTCGATCTCCTTATTAAAAAATTCATATTCATCCAATGGTTTTTCTTCCGCCATAGGTATAAAAATAACCGAATCAATTAGTCCTACCAAATATTTATGGTCTATTTGTAGCTTTCTGACCATTGGTCACATTCTGTAAAAAAACTATGATGCAAATCATTACATTTGTTCATCAAAATTTTATTTATGAGGAAAACGCTTACTATCATCGCTTTTCTAATTTCAATTTCATCGTTTGCTCAAAAGCAAATGAATTCTTCTGAAATTAAATTAGCTCTTAAAAAACTCAACACCTTAGGGAGCGTATTATATATTGCTGCACATCCTGATGACGAAAACACACGATTAATTGCTTATATGGCAAATGAAAGAATGGCTAGAACTGCTTACCTTTCATTAACTCGTGGAGATGGTGGACAGAATTTAGTAGGGACTGAAAAGGGACCATTAATGGGCTTGTTAAGAACTCAAGAATTATTAGAGGCTCGTAAAATTGATGGTGGAGAGCAACTATTTACACGAGCAGTTGATTTTGGTTATTCTAAAACTGCTGAAGAAACTTTTCAAAAATGGGATAAACAAAAAGTATTAGCAGATGTTGTTTGGGCAATTCGTAAATTTAGACCTGATGTAATTATTACTCGCTTCCCTCCTACATCTAGAGCTGGACATGGTCATCATACCGCATCAGCAATATTAGCCGAAGAAGCTTTTAATTTAGCCGGGGATCCAAAAGCATTTCCAGAGCAATTAAATTACACTTCTGTTTGGCAACCAAAACGACTATACTTAAATACAAGCACCTGGTGGGATAAAGAATTACCACAAAAAGCAAAAAACAATCCAGAAAAATATATCACCATTGATATAGGGAGTTACAATACTTTATTGGGGAAATCTTATTCTGAAATTGCTTCTGAAAGTAGAACCATGCATAAAAGTCAAGGTTTTGGCTCAGGGAAAGTAAGGGGGTCTAAATTGGAATATTTAGAATTAGTAAAAGGAGAAAAAG
>JAJCYN010000050.1 GCA_029262915.1 Flavobacteriales bacterium | reverse complement strand
AATTTAACACCCAACTTTCAAAAACGATTGTACAGAATGGTAAATGTTTATGTTAAATCGTACGTAGATGTTAGAAGGATATATGAGGTAAGACAATTACTCACTTACCTACAGAAGGAAGTTAAAGCTCAAGGTAGTCTTTGATTAATCTACTAGTTTATACTTCCTTTTAGTTCCATCATTGTTCCGTGAAACTCTTAATATATACCCTTGTAAGTACTGTTTAAACCGTATTTAAGCTATTTTATTTAAGTGCTTCGTTCATTGAGACCCTTATTCCCTCCCTCGTCCAGTTTAAGTGCAGTTAGCGGCAGTTTTATAAACTTTAATACATATACTTTGTGGTGATGGCTATTTGAGTACCACATCAATCGCTCTATTTTTTGAATAATATTTTTTGAAAGAGACTTTAATCGGGTGCAAGTATATTTATTAATATGAAAGTTAAACTAACATATAAGCAACTTGCTATGATTGTCAATAATGGGTTGTATAACAAAAGTCTAGTAATGAAAGGCTATACAGCTAATAGGCTAAAAAAATATTTAAAATAAATGGTGTTTACTATTGTCGATTAGGTGCTAACATCCTAATTTTGTAGAAGAAGCTATTAAAACACAATTAATGGTGGGCAAAATAACGTAAGTGTAAGCACACACCAAAGTGGTAGACAGAGTAATTTTAAATTCTCGTCAAGTGATGAAAAAGCTAAGTATTTCAGAAAATACGCTAATATCATACGAGAAACAAAAAATTGTAAAAATTGCCTTTAGGCTAAAGAATCGCAAAAGATATTATTCGGATGATTTTATAGACTGGGATTTACTAAACAAAAAGTAATTAACGATTAACAGAATTTCCCGAAAGGGACTAAAACCCTCAGCATATATGTTGGGGGTTTTTGTTTTAGCAACTTAACCACCATCCATTACAATACAATGAATTTTTAGATTATAATTCAATGAACTTTTACTAAATTACACTCGAATTAAAAACAAGGT
Organism: Flavobacteriales bacterium; assembly: GCA_029262915.1. GTDB lineage: Bacteria > Bacteroidota > Bacteroidia > Flavobacteriales_E > Vicingaceae. The sequence continues at coordinate 6,595 of JAJCYN010000050.1, read as the reverse complement.
TTAAAATGAACCAAATAAAAGAAGTTCTAAAAGACAAAGGAATTAGTCAAACTTGGCTTGCTGAAAAAATGGAAAAAAGTTATCCTACCATTAATGAATACGCAAGAAACAAAAGACAACCAAGTTTAGAAGACTTATACAAGATTGCAGAAATCTTAAACGTAGAAGTCAAAGAATTATTAATTGAAAGAAAAAAATAATGGCACAATCAATAGAACCAAATATTGCAGATTTAGCTAACGGGTGGCTTAGTTCATACAATCTACCCTATAAACTAGAACAAGAAACTTTAAATTCTGAAATAGACAAAGCACTTAAAGATTATGAATCTAAAGGTGGTGGAAAAGGTGGAAACCGACCAGATGCAAAAATATTATTACAAAACAAAAATGTAGATTTCTTCCCTATTCTTATTGAATATAAAGGTTACAAAAACAAGCTGGAAAAACTTGATAATGATGGGCAGGTTGAAAATAGAACTGCAAAAAGCGAACCCAATTTTAAAAACATAAAAGACTTTGCTGTGAACGGAGCAGTGCATTATTCAAATGCGTTACTACATCACACAAGTTATACCGATATTATCGCAATCGGAATGACTGGATACAAAGATGAAGCTGGAAAAATACAACACGAAATCGGTGTATATTATGTTTCTAAAAGTAACCTTGGTGTTGGACAAAAAGTTGGTGAGTATTCAGATTTTTCTTTTTTAGCACCTAAAAACTTTGATGCGTTTATTGAAAAAGTAAAAACCTTAGAGCTAACACAGGAAGAAATTGACAGACTAAAGGAGCAGAAAGAAAAAGAAATTGATGCCAGCTTAGTAAAGCTCAATAATGATATTTATGAAAATGAAAAAGGCTTAGGAGAAAATGACCGTGTATATCTCGTTGCTGCTTCTATAATTGCCACACTAGGTATCCCAAACAAAGTTCCTGTTCTTGATAAAAGTGAATTAAAATCACAAACATTTCAAGGTGGACGAGATGGAGATATTGTTTTGGGTAGAATAAAAGCTTTTTTAGATGAAAAACAATTACCAAAAGAAAAGAAAGACCTAATTATTAGAACACTATCCAATACGCTTTTACCCGATAATATAAACAAAGTTGAAAATGGAGAAAGCCAATTAAAAAGAGTTTTTACCAAAATTGTAGATGATTTAGGAATATATTATAAAATAGGTCTTACTACAGATTTTACAGGGAAGCTTTTTAATGAAATGTATGGTTGGCTGGGTTTCTCGCAAGACAAACTAAACGATGTGGTTCTTACTCCATCTTATATAGCTACGCTGTTGGTTAAATTGGCACGAGTAAACAAAGATTCTTATGTATGGGATTTTGCTACAGGTTCTGCTGGACTATTAGTAGCAGCAATGAATGAAATGCTAATTGATGCAAAAAATACAATTAAATCACCAGAAGAACTTACTCAAAAAGAGATAGAAATAAAGGCAGAACAATTACTTGGACTAGAATTGCTATCTAGTGTATATATGTTGGCAATCTTGAATATGATATTGATGGGTGATGGAAGCTCTAATATTTTAAATGTAGATTCTTTAAAAGACTTTGATGGTAATTATGGTTTTGGTAAAACGGGCAGTGCATTCCCAGCTGATGCTTTCATCTTGAACCCTCCATATTCTGCTAATGGTAATGGGATGAATTTTGTAGAAAAAGCTCTTGGAATGATGAATAAAGGTTATGGGGCTATTATTATTCAAAACTCTGCGGGTTCAGGAAAAGCAAAAGATTACAACAAAAAGATATTAGCAAAACACACACTTTTGGCAAGTATTAAAATGCCTGTAGATATTTTTATTGGCAAATCAAGTGTACAAACTAATATTTATGTTTTTAAAGTAAACGAAAAACACCATAAAGACGAAATGGTGAAGTTTGTTGACTTTTCTAGTGATGGATATACTAGAAGAAACCGTAAAAAAGCAAGCAATAATTTAAGAGATACAGATAGAGCCAAAGAACGTTATCAAGAATTGATAAACTTGATACGTTTTGGTAAGAGTAAACTTAATCTATTTACCGAAAAAGAGTATTACGAAAATACCATAGACCCAAAAAATGGGGCTGACTGGAACCAAACAGCACCTATTGACACTAAACCTACTTTACAAGATTTCAAAAAAACAACAAGTGACTACTTATCTTGGGAAGTAAGCAATATTCTCAAACAACAAAACATAGGGGAGGAAGGCTTGGGAAAGTAATTTCCCCACTTAACAATCAATTACAAAAAGTTGAGTGGGGAGAGTATAAATTAGGTGATTTGTTCGAGATAAACCCAACAAAATATTATCGTTTACAGAATGAAGAAATAATGATAAAAAATGGAAATGTCCCATTAATCTCAAATTCTTCAACAGACAACGGAGTAATGGGTTTTTCTAATTTAAAAGCAATCAATAACGGAAATACAATAACTTGTTCGGACACTACTGTTGGTGCTGATACAATGTATTATCAAGAAAAAGATTTTATAGGTTATTCCCACATCCAACATTTAGTGCCAAAATTTAAGGTTTTCAACCAAGCTATTGCTAGTGTTATTATTTCTGCGTGTAGAGTTTCTACATCTGACAAATATGATTACGGAAATAAATTCAATCGTGTAGCAATGAATAATACCAAAATTCAACTTCCAACAAAAAAAGGAAAAATAGATTTTGATTTTATGGAAAGCTTTATGACTGAGCTTGAAGCGGAACGAATAAAAGAATTGGAAGCGTATTTATCAGCTAGCGGATTAAAAGATTATACTTTAACAGCTGAAGAACAAAAAGCTTTGAAGGATTTAGAGAGTCAACAATTCGAAGAATTTAATGTTATTGATATATTTAATGTAAAAAATACAGGAAATATTTTATCAAGAGATATTACTGAAAATAGTGGTGAAACACCTTATTTATGTGCGAGTTCAGAAAACAATGGGGTTAGTTCTTATATTTCCTACAATGAAGAATCTCTAGATAAAGGAAATTGTGTTTTTATTGGTGGTAAAACCTTTGTTGTCTCTTATCAAGAAAAAGATTTCTATTCAAACGATAGTCATAATTTAGCTTTGTATCTAAAAACTGAAACAGAAAAAAGTAGATTAAATCAGCTCTATTTTGCAACTTGTATCAATAAAAGTTTAGGGCATAAATATTCTTGGGGAGATAGTATAAGCAATAGAAAAATACAAAAAGACACGGTTTCTCTACCTGTAAAAAATAAAAAACTTGATTTCTCTACGATGGAGACATTAATCTCTGCCATTCAGAAATTAGTTATAAAAGATGTTGTTCTATATGTTGACAAAAAATTAATGAAATAATGGCACGTATAGATAGAGTAGATGGGTAAATCTGGGGGTAGTGAAAAATGACAATTAACATCGAACTTACAAAAGGAATAATTCTTCTCATTGGAAATATAGGTACTGGTAAAACAACCTTCTCTTCAGATTACGAATCATTTTATTGGAAAGAATCAATAAAGACATTTCATTGGGACGATTACATTCCGAAAATATTAACGCTACCAAAGAAAGAGCATTTTCAAGTTCAGAAATCTGATATTGAGGCTAAGTTGGAACTTTTTGAAACGCTGATTATTGATGGTGTATTTGTTACGAAAACTCAAAGAGCTGTGATTATTAACATAGCAAAAGAAATAGGGGTATCCATTTCTGCGGTTATTATTAATAATGGAATAGGTGACTCTACATCATTAAAAAATCGAATTGAAAACAATAATAGTCTTACACCAGAAAAATGGGAAGAAATCCACCTTGAAAATTTTAATGACTATGAAACTCCCGAAGTAGAAGAAGGTTTTAGTGATGTTTTACATTATAAATGGTAACCTAATTACAAATTTAAAGTAAAAATCTACCTCATCATTCGAATCATTACATCAGTAAAAGGAGTTGGTAGTTCATAATCTTGTTCCAATAGCAAAGAAAAACCTTATATTAGTTTTGATTATGAGTAACAATCAACAGGAATACTACGCTAATTACTACGAAGCAAAAAAATACCCTTTGCAAATACTTGATTCACAAAGGGTTTTCTCTTTTCTCAGTTGCCCGACTAGGTTTCGAACCTAGACTCTTCTGTACCAAAAACAGATGTGTTAGCCAGTTACACCATCGGGCATTAAGGTCGGCAAATGTAGTAAAATAATTTTTCCATACAAAACAATTTTTAACAATGATTAACATCCATTTACATTAATTTCTTTAGAATTTCATATTTTCGTAACCTACTAAAATTATTTACATGGAATACAAAAAACTAAACAACATTATTGGCTGGATAATATGGATGATTGCATCTTTCGTATATGTTTCTACTATTGAATCTACGGCAAGTTTTTGGGATTGTGGAGAGTTCATTGCCACCGCCTATAATTTAGAAGTTGGTCACCCTCCTGGGGCACCACTTTTTATGTTAATTGGGCGGTTTTTTACCATGTTTGGTTCTGGAGAATTAGCAGGATATTCAATTAACGTATTGTCAGCTTTAAGTAGTTCATTTACCATTTTGTTTTTGTTTTGGTCCATTACCAGAATTGTTAGAAAATTAGCATTAAAAACAGGCGAAATAACTCAAAGCAAAATGATTGCTATTATAGGTGCAGCTACGGTAGGTGCATTAGCATATACTTTTTCAGATTCATTTTGGTTTTCGGCAGTAGAAGGTGAGGTTTATGCGATGTCATCATTATTCACGGCTTTAGTGTTTTGGGCTATACTTAAATGGGAAGCAGTTGCTACAGAAAAACACAGTACCCGTTGGATTGTTTTTATTGCTTATTTAATGGGGCTTTCAATAGGAGTTCACCTCTTAAATTTATTAGCCATACCGGCAATGGTTTTCTTGTATTACTTTAAAACAAGAGAGCTTGATTTCAAGAATTTTGCAAAAGCAGCGGGTTTATCAGTACTAGTGTTGGGTATTGTTCAGTTTGGTATTATACCAGGAACTGTAAAAATAGGAGCAATGTTTGAATTGTTCTTTGTGAACAAGATGGGAATGGGCTTCCATTCTGGCTTGTTAATCTATATATTTATGTTAATGGGGTTAGTAATTTTTGGACTTTATTATACCCAAAAGAAAGGTAAAGTAGTGTGGAATACTATTATTTTATGTACAACCGTAATTTTAATAGGTTATTCAACCTATGCTGTTATTATGGTGAGGTCTGCAGCAAACCCGCCTATGGATGAAAATAATCCAGAAAATGCGTTTAGTTTGTTATCCTATTTAAATCGTGAACAATACGGTTCTGCTCCATTTTTATCTGGACAGTATTACAACACCCCTTTGGACGCAAAAGAGCAGTACGTAGAAGGGGATGCTGTATATTTCCAAGACAAGGAAAATGGAGAATACGTACACATTAACAAAGGAGAGAAAAATAAACCAAATTATGATAAAAAAACTTCTGGGTTTTTACCACGTATGTGGAGTTCACAGAGTCATCATAAAGATCATTATGAAATATGGAGTGGAGGAATTAAAGGTAAAAACAAAAGAGCTTCAAATGGACAAACAATAAAGGTTCCGACCTTTGGTGAGAACATGGCTTTCTTATTTAATTACCAATGGGGTCATTTATATTGGAGGTACTTTATGTGGAATTTTGCTGGAAGACAAAATGATGTTCAAAGTACAATGCCTTCGGATATTGTTAATGGAAACTGGATAAGTGGGATAAAACCACTGGATGCCGCTAGATTGGGAAATCAGGACAAATTACCTATAAGTATGACCAGTAACCCAGGGCACAATAGCTATTATTTGTTACCTTTTCTTTTAGGGCTAATTGGTTTAGTCTATCAATTTATGAAAGACCCTAAAGATTGGTTAGTATTAGGATTGTTGTTCTTTTTTACGGGAATGATGATTAATTTTTATACCAATCCACCATCACCACAACCACGTGAAAGAGATTATGCTTATGTAGGTTCTTTTTATGTGTTTGCAATATGGATTGCAGTTGGTGTTTATGCACTTTATGATATGTTGAGTAAAAGGATGCCTCAGTTAATTAGTGCTGTGGCGGTATCGGTAGCATGCTTAATAGCTGTTCCTACCTTAATGGCCAATCAAAACTGGGATGACCATAATCGTAATGGAATTTATACAGCGAGCGATTTTGCTAAGAACTATTTAAACTCGTGTGAACCGAATGCCATATTATTTACCAATGGTGATAATGACACATTCCCTTTATGGTATGTGCAAGAAGTATTGCGTTATAGAACAGATGTAAGGGTAGTTAATTTAAGTTTATTAAATACAGACTGGTACATTAACCAAATGAGACGGAAAGCTTGGGATGCAGATGGGATTCCTCAGCGACTACCTGAAGCTAAATTACGACAAGGGACTAATGATTATGTGCCAATTTATGAAAGACCTGGAGTAACAGGATTTAGAGATGTAGATGAAATGATTGGATTTATAATTGATGATACTCCTAAATCAAAAGTAGGTGTTGGACAGGGTAGGAAACAGGTAGATTATATTCCTTCTAAAAACTTTAAAATAACGGTAGATAAAGATAAAGTACTGGCCAAT
>JAJCYN010000049.1 GCA_029262915.1 Flavobacteriales bacterium | reverse complement strand
GGATTCACTAACTTACATTATGGCCGATTTGCAAATGCAAATGGATGATTATTTAGATGAAAATGGTATGGGCTATACTGGTTCAATTATTTTTGCTGGAGCTTGGATTGAAACAATGTATTTAGGTGTTAAGGTTAATGAGAATAAAGAAAACAAAAAATTAATTAGCAGATTATCCGAACAAGCTATTATTATAGAAAGTTTAATCGCTTCTGTCAAACAAAATGACGAAGACAATGAATTTGTTGATTTGATTGCTGACTTAGAAAACATTAATAAACATTTTGCTGGGTTCGACAACGAAACTGATGAAGAGTTCGTATTACCTAAAGAGATTGTGAAAAGTTTAAGTGATGATATTACTGCTTTAAGAACTAAAATCGTAGGTGAATAATAGCACCATTCAATTTTCATAAACAACACATTAGAATGAGTAAGCTTAGATTTTATATAATTTTGATATCAATTTTAATAATTTCATCTTCCGCTATACAAGAGAATGATTGTGATATTCGAGTTTTAAAGAATGAATTAATTCAGGAATTAAAACCTGATTTCAAATATGATTCATCTAATATAAGTCGGTTTATTTTTGAAAGTCAAAAACAAGGAACAGAAGTTCAAGTTCCTTTATTTTCAGGTGAAAAGTATAGACTACTTTTTAATACTTCCGGAATTTCAACAGATTTTGAAATCAAAATTTATGATAAAAAAGTTGGATCCAAAAACAGGAAATTACTCTTTTCTGTAAAAGGAAGTGAATCCAATAAAAATGTTTTTGTTTTTGAACCAGAAAATCCTAAAACAATGTACATTGATTACTTTTTACCAGGCACAACTGAAAAAGACTTGACAGGTTGCATTGTCTTTTTAATGGGATATAAAATTGGCTAACACTTTAATTATGAAGAAGATTATCCTTTGTATATTATTATCACTAACCATTACATTATTCTCGTTTCAAGTTGTCCAAGAATGTGATGGAATGGGATTAAAAAAAGAGTTAAAAAGAGAGCTTAGGCCAAACTACAAATACGATTCCTCAAAAACAAGTCGATTTACTTACAAAACTAAAGTTCAAGCAAAAGAGATTGAAGTACCTTTGTTTATGGGAGAAAAATATCGTTTCTTGTTTAATACTACAGGGTCGCCAGAGAATATAAAAATTGAAATCTACAATAAAAAATTAGGCCACAAAAAAAGAAAATTACTTTACGCTTTAGATCAAAAAGAAGATCAACACATTTATGTTTTTGAACCAACAAAATCTCGTAAAATGTATATTAACTATACCATTCCAGAAAGCTCTGAAATAGAATTAAAAGGATGTATTGCTTTTGTATTAGGCTATAAATTGGCAGTACTAAAGTCTTTGGATTAGTTCTTCTCCGAATCTACAGCTTTTCTAACACTTCCATATTTCAATAATAATTCATTTGCCGTATCGTAATCTACATCTAATTGGTTCATTACCATTTTTGTCCCTCTATCAACCAATTTATTATTACTCAATTGCATATCAACCATCTTGTTACCTTTCACTCTTCCTAATTTAATCATTACAGAAGTAGAGATCATATTTAGCACTAATTTTTGAGCAGTACCTGATTTCATTCGAGTACTACCTGTCACAAATTCAGAACCAACAATAACTTCTATAGGATAGTTGGCAACTTTTGCAACAGGGCTTTCAGCATTACAAACAATACAACCAGTTTCAATTCCATTAGCATTACACATCTCTAAAGCACCAATAACATAAGGAGTTGTACCTGAAGCAGCAATACCAACCACCACATCTTTATCATTAATTTGATGTTCTTGTAAATCTTTCCATCCTTGTTCTTTACTATCTTCTGCAAACTCAACGGCTTTCCACATAGCAGAATCACCACCAGCAATTAATCCAATTACCAATCCGTGCTCAACCCCAAAAGTTGGGGGACATTCAGAAGCATCAACAACTCCTAATCGCCCACTGGTTCCTGCTCCAACATAAAATAACCTACCTCCTATTTCCATTTTAGAGATAATAACCTTTGCCAAAGATTCAATTTTCGGAAGTACTTTTTCTATCGCGTAAGGTACTGTTTTGTCTTCATCATTAATATTCGTTAACAATTCATTTATCTCCATCTTTTCCAGGTGGTTATATTTTGAATCAGATTCAGTTGTTTTGTTAGACATCTAAGAATATTTAATTTATACGAATATACTAAATCTTCCTTATCGAAATTATTACTAAATTTATGGCAAACTATATTTGAATGTCGAAAAATTTAAGCGAATTATCAGGTAAAAAAGGAATCACTGATAACCTTTTTGATAAAATGGGAGAAGCTGCTGTTGCAGAAGGAACTCCATCACAAGAAAAATTGGATGAATTAGCAGAAGAATTTTTAATGGGTAAAGCCAATACCTATGGAACCATTACTGCTTACGATTTTATGAAACCCGAAAACAAAGGCAAAAAAGCTTATGTATGTAACGGTTCTGCCTGTGTTTGTTCTGGTAAACAAGATGCTGTTATAGCCGAATTAAAAAATCATTTTTCTGCTGATGAAATTGGGCATATGACCTGTTTAGGAAGATGTTATGAAAATGGAGCTTTTAATGTTGGAGGAAAGAATTATTCTGGAAATGCTATTAATGAAATTTCTGAAATACTCAACACTCATAGCTCAACACTCATAACTGACTATACAGTCAAATCCAATATAGAACTTTTAACAGCTCCTTACGATGGTTTTGATGTACATTATGAAGTTTTAAAATCGGCTTTAGCAAAAGGTTCCGAACAAGTTTTAGAAGAAATTAAAAAATCAGACATTAGAGGAAGAGGTGGTGCTGGTTTCCCTATGGGATTTAAATGGGAATCGTGTAGAAATGAAAAAAGTGATGATAAATTTATTATTTGTAATGCCGATGAAGGTGATCCAGGAGCATATTCAGATGGGTATTTATTAGAAAAAAGACCTCATTCCGTTTTATTAGGAATGATGATAGCTGGATATTGTACGCACGCCAATTGGGGAATATTATACATCAGGGCTGAATATCCCGAAGCTGTTACAATTATTCAAAATGCGATTGATGAGTTAAGAGAAAATAATTTATTAGGAGAAAACATCAACGGAAGTAATTTTAGCTTTGATTTTAAAATCATAAAAGCGCAAGGTGCCTACATTTGTGGAGAAGAAACTGCTTTAATCAATTCCATTGAAGGTCAACGACCAGAAGTTAGAACACGTCCTCCCTACCCTACACAACAAGGATTGTTTAATAAACCAACCATTGTAAACAATGTAGAAACTTTAGCTGCTGCGTTCCATATTATTAAAAATGGCGGAGAAGCCTATAGCAAATTAGGAACAGAGAAATCAAGCGGAACAAAATTAGTTTGTTTAGATAGTTTCTTTAATAATCCAGGAATGTACGAAGTAGAAATGGGAACTCCTCTTACAACTGTTATAAATGATTTTGGAGGTGGATTTAAAACCCCTGTAAAAGCATTGCACATTGGTGGCCCTTTAGGTGGTTTAGTTCCTATAGATAAAATTGATAAATTGAGTATCGATTTTGAATCGTTTGCTAACGAAGGATTTTTATTAGGTCACGCTTCAATAGTTTGTGTTCCTGAAGATTTTCCAATGATGAAATACATTGAACACTTGTTTGATTTTGCTGCTTACGAAAGCTGTGGAAAATGTTTCCCTTGTCGATTAGGAACAAAACGAGGGCACGAAATGGCTCAAAAAGCCATTAATGACAATTATAAAATTGATAGAAAATTATTTGATGATTTATTGAATACCTTGGAGC
>JAJCYN010000048.1 GCA_029262915.1 Flavobacteriales bacterium | reverse complement strand
GTGGTAACTGTAACATTTACGATATCGGTTGTTGTTGGACAAGCAGTGGACCATTGAAATTGATTTAATCCAGGAGATAATCCTGTAATAGTTGCATTTGGATCATTAACATTACTAAAAGCACCAGTTCCCGAAACGATGCTCCATACACCTCCAGCACTACCGGACATTATAGCAGTTGTAGAACAAATTGTTTGGTCAGGACCCGCATTGGCAGGAGGCCCTGCCGGTGGCGGACAAGAATAATGAGCTGTTACTCTCGGAACTCTGGGTTGAAAACTTCCTCCAAAAGGATAAACTTTACCTGTTCCTTCTAAAATTTGAATGTTAGCATCAGCAACGTTAACATTTCCTACTGCAGCTCCATTTGAATAACTAACCCAGCTACCACTGGTAATAGTTACGTAAAAAGCACCCCTATTTCCAGGACATATAAATTCATTTAATACTATGGGGATTACAGAGTGAGACCCAACAACTCCAACAACTCCAACAGCAGTGCCAGCTAATGTCCACCCAACAGCAGAATTCTGAAACCCGACATGAGTACCAGGTCTTGTCCATATTTCTACAGTGTGTATTCCAGCACTTAATTCCATATCTAACTGAGTAATAATAACTGGATTCAGAGAAACAATATCAAACATATTTCCATTGTGCTGATTCCAGGCTAGATCTGTACTAGATAAAGGACCGCATTGTGCATTTGCTTTGGTAATTCCAAGAGCGAAAAGAGCAATAAATATTATTTTATAAAGTAATTTCATTTAATCAAAAGTTATTTTTTTGGCAAGCTTAGTTGCGATCTTAGTAACAACCGTATAGGTACCTGTTGCTCTATCATATGATGCTTGATTAACTCCTTCTATAGCTAAGAATTGTTTTATAATATTTTTCTGCGTTGGGTTTATTTTTTGAATAGATTGACTATCCTGAACATTAGAGAGGGTGTCGTTTAGCACTTTATAAGTAAATACTTTTGTTGTTGCGGAGACAAGGTTTTCGGCTCTCTTCTCAAGATCTTGAGAAAAAGAAAAGATATTCAATAATAAAAAAAGGATGGCTAATAGGTGTTTCATATATAAAAATTTGTTTCGCATCTTATGCGAAAGACGTAAAAAACAATTGTTAGGTTGCTTAATTAATGATACTCAGCATTGCTAATTTACAAAAAATTAACAAATTATTCAAAAACCAACAAGATAAAGTTTTGCATAGTTATTAAAAAGAGCAATAAAATGGAATAAAAATACTTTAAATATGGATTTATGACATAATTATTTTGCTCTAGAAAATGTACTTAAGAGAATGAGAAATTTATAAATCAAATTTAATTCCTTGAGCTAAAGGAAGCTCGTCAGAATAATTAATGGTATTTGTTTGTCTTCTCATATAAATTTTCCAAGCATCGGAACCAGATTCCCTTCCTCCTCCAGTTTCTTTTTCACCACCAAAAGCACCACCAATTTCAGCACCAGAAGTACCAATGTTTACATTAGCAATTCCACAATCAGAACCAGCGAAAGACAAGAATTTTTCCGCCTCTTTCATTTCATTGGTCATAATAGCAGAAGATAACCCCTGTGCAACACCGTTTTGCATTTCAATAGCATTTTCCACCTCACCTGAGTATTTTATAAGGTATAAAATTGGAGCAAAAGTTTCAGTTTGTACAATTTCAAAATCATTCTTGGCTTCAATTATTGCTGGTTTTACGTAACATCCACTTTCATATCCTGAGCCTTCCAAAACACCTCCATCAACCAATACATTTCCACCTTCAGCTTTTGCTTTTTCAATTGCAGCTAAATAAGTATTTACAGCATCTTTATCGATAAGAGGTCCAATGTGGTTTTTTTCATCTAATGGATTGCCGATAGTTAACTGTCCATAAGCACCAACAATAGCATCTCGTACTTTATCATAAACAGATTCATGAATGATTAGTCTTCTAGTAGAAGTACATCTTTGTCCACAAGTACCAACCGCACCAAAAACAGCTCCTGGAACTACTACTTTTAACTCTGCAGTTGGAGTAATAATAATGGCATTGTTTCCTCCTAATTCTAATAACGATTTTCCAAATCGTTGAGCAACTGTTGCTCCAACAATTCTTCCCATTCTAGTAGAACCCGTTGCAGAAACTAAAGGAATTCTTTCATCGGTAGTCATCATTTCACCAACTTTGTAATCTCCATTAATGATACAAGAAATACCTTCTGGTAAATTGTTTTCTTTTAAAATAGCTGCAATTATATTTTGACAAGCAACTGAACATAAAGGTGCTTTTTCAGATCCTTTCCAAACACAAATATCTCCACAAATCCAAGCTAAAGCAGTATTCCAAGCCCAAACAGCAACAGGAAAGTTAAATGCTGAAATAATTCCAACAACACCAATTGAATGCCATTGTTCTCTCATAGCGTGACCTGGTCTTTCTGATGGAATAGTTTGTCCATTTAATTGTCTTGATAACCCAACCGCAAAATCACAGATATCAATCATTTCTTGAACTTCACCATAACCTTCTTGTAAGGATTTTCCCATTTCGTAAGAAACTAATTTCCCTAAAGGCTCTTTTAATTCCCTTAGTTTATTCCCAAACAGGCGAACTATTTCTCCTCTTTGAGGGGCAGGCATTTGCCTAAACTCTTTAAAAGCAGCAGTTGCAGAATTCATCACCTTTTCATAATCTTCCTTAGTTGTTGTTGTTACTTTTCCTATTAAAGAACCATCAGTTGGAGAGTAAGAAGAAATAATTTCTCCACTTCCAAAATTGATAGAACCTGTTGAGGTTCCTTCGTTTATTTCTTTTAATCCAAGAGCTTTTAATGCTTCTTGCATTCCGTATTTGTCTGCTGTTAAAGTTTCAGGCATTGTTAAATAATTTTAGTTTGTTTTAAAATCGGTTGCAAATTTAAGGAAATATAATGAGTAAATTTGTGTCTTAAGGATGGAAAACGAAATAACAAATAGAGTAGAAAATAGCAGTTTGATGCAAGTGAGTTTGGATGATTATTATCCAACAGGAGAACGAGTTTTATATGATTTGGCAGCCAATTTACACGAAGGATTGGTGTTAGTTGAAAAAGAGTTGCGTGCCTTTGTGGCAGCAAATGATTGGTCTGTTTACCAAGATAAGTATGTTGGAATTGTTTGTTCTGTAGACGCCATTGTTCCGCAATGGGCTTTTATGTTAATTGCTTCAAAAATTGAACCTTTCGCTAAAAAGGTAATAATGGGTGATAAAATTGAGTTGGAAAAGGCCGTTTTTAACGATATTCTTTTAAAAGTAGATTACGCTCAATTTCAGGATAAAAACGTGATTGTAAAAGGATGTGGAAAGCATCCAATACCAGAATCTGTCTTTGTAGATTTTTCTGTAAAACTTCAGTCTTATGCTAAAAATATTATGTTTGGTGAAGCCTGTTCTTCGGTACCTCTGTTTAAGAAAAAATAATTTAATCGTACTATTTGACTACTGATATTTCTGATTTATTGGTTTTGGATTGCTATTAATCTTTCTTTATTTTTCCGTAATATAGACAGTCATAAAGCTTATCATTAGAATAAATTTGATGGCAACTATCAAAACAAAAAGTACGTCTTTGATTTAGAGACTGTTTTTTTGAGTTATAAAAATTTTATGAAACGTAATTATTTAGTTATTCTTTTTTTGCTTGTTATTCCACAGTTCTCGTTGGTTTCACAGACGAATGGCAGTCAGCTGCTTTTTAAACCACTTGAAAGTAAGGTGTTTGTTGAAGAAAAAGGACAGTTTTACGATTTTGTAAAAAATGAAGGAGTACCCTTTACTGAAAAGGTTTATTATGGAGTAGAAAACTCAGAATTTAATGCATATTTTATTAAAGATGGTATTGTTTTTTATTTTCCAGAACGAAGAAAAATTAGTGAGGAAGAAAGAAACCAAAAAGAAAAAGAGGAAGATAAAAAAACGTATAAGTCTATATGGCATAAAGTAACAATGCGATGGTTAAATGCAAATCCATCTGTTCAGATAGAGCCAGAAAATAAGGCAATTGCTTATCACAATTACGAGAATGAAGGAGTTCCAAACATATACAATTTTATACCTACCTATAACAAATTGACATACAAAAACTTATTTCAAGGAGTAGATGTTGAGTTTGAGTTACCAAAAGAAGGAGGAATTAAATATAAATTTATAGTTCAACCTAATACTGTTATTCCAACTATTGCATTTGAATGGGAAGGTATAGATGAAATTAGTAAACAAATTAATGGTGACCTTTTAATAAAATCAATATTTCCAAAAGGTGCATTAAAAGAAAATTGGCAACTTACAGATAAAGCTCCTAATGCTTTTACACAGCAAACTAAAACAGATATTCCTGTTCAATATGAAATAGACAATAAAAAAATATCATTTAAATTTAATTCGAATAATATTTCTTCTTCTGAAGGTATAATTATAGATCCTTGGATTCAAAATCCAGCATTTGTTGGTCTTAATAAAGCTTATGATATACAAACGGATGCGGCTGGTAATATATTTGTTTATGGTAATTATTCAGCTGGAGCAGCACAAAAACACCACGTTCAAAAATATAACGCTGTAGGTGTTTTACAGTGGACCTATACTTTTTATTCAATTTTTTTAGGGGATATTGCAGTAGATAATCCTGGCAACCTATATATTATTGGTAATTATTCAGCTGGAAGACGTCAAAAACTTGATCCTTCAGGTGTTTTAATGTGGGCTTTTTCCGGATTAGTTGAAGAATGGCGATTATCTTTTAATAAATCTAAGACAGTTCTTGCTATAGGAGGTTATTTTGTAGATCCAGGACCCAATAATCTTGCAAAATGGGACATAACTACAGGTGCTATAAGTAATGAAATTCCTTATGGTGCGGAGACAAGAGCTATAGCAACGGATTGTAATGGAGATATATACTCACTTCATGTAACATTTGGTTTTACAGGTATTGCAGCAACCAATACATTAAAAAAAACGAATGCTAATTTTACTCCGGCCGGGTCTGTTCAAAGTGGAATTCTTTTATATGAAGCTGGGGTAGGCTATGCATATAATCCTGATTATAATCCTAAGATATATCAAGGTTTTAATGGGATAGCTATTAGTGGGAATTTTGTATATGTTTCTGATGGTCTTAGCCTACGAAAATTTGATAAGAATACTTTGGCTTTTGTAAGTAGTGTCAATATCCCTAACGGGTCAAAAGCTTTATGTAGTGGTTTAACTTCTGATTTGTGTGGTAATATTTATGCAGGAAGTTTAACGGGAATTGTTAAATATGATGCTTCTTTAACGTTATTATCAACTGACCCTACACCTGGTGCAGTATACGATATTATACCAGCAAATGATGGTAATTTACTTGCTTGTGGGCAAGGTTTTTTTGGACATTTTAACACAAATTGTGCTCCCCCAGCACCATTAAGCGTAGTTGCGACTGTAGATTCGTGTGACCCCGGAAATGTAGCATTAGTTGTTTCGGGAGGAGCACCTACTTATGAATATTTATGGTCTCCAGGAGCACAAACAACTTCATCAGTTTTAAATTTAACACCAGGAGTTCATACCTACACAGTTAATGATGCTTTTTGCAATACACTAGTTGATTCTGTTGAAATTTTTCCTAACCCTGTAGTAAGTTTTACTTCTTCTTTTGATTCCATTTGTCCTGGCGGAAATGTTAGTTTTACAACGCCAGTTGTTGCAGGATATACTTACAGTTGGGATTTTGGTGATGGAGTTGGTGTTTCCTCTTTACCAAACCCTAGTTATGCTTTTACTTCTACGAGTACGCATCAAGTAAAATTAATAGTAACAAATTCTAATGGGTGCACTGATTCTATTACTAATCCAATAGTTGTTAAATCCACACCAGATATTTCAATTCCAATTAATCAGACTGTTTGCAATGGGATAGCAATTCCAATCTCTACTTTTACGAGCACTACTCCTAATACAACATTTGCATGGACGAATTCGGATGCTTCTATTGGGTTACTGCTAAATGGTGTTGGAAATGTCCCTTCTTTTACAGCGATAAATAACTCTCCAAATCCAGTTGTTGCAACAATTACTGTTACACCTACTGCAAATAGCTGTATAGGCTTCGATTCTTCTTATACCATTACGGTTAATCCTTCTCCTATAGCAGTAGTGCCTAATGATACTACAATTTGTTCTGGAGAACCTATTCCCTTGTCAAGTTATACAAGCTCAACGCTTGGAACAACCTTTACATGGACCAATTCTGATCTTACTATTGGTTTAGTGGCTTCAGGAATAGGGAATACTCCTGCTTTTACGGCTACTAATTTTACTGGTGCTCCAGTTACTGGAACCATTGTTGTTACGCCTTTAGCTAATGGATGTGTTGGACCAACCTCTTCTTATTTAATAACTGTTGATCCACTGCCAACCGCGGTTTTTACACATAGCAATGAGTGTTTTGGGTTTGCAACGAGTTTTACCGATATGTCTAATGCCAACGGAGGAACAATAGCTAGTTATAACTGGGATTTTGAAGACGATGCAATAGTAGATGCCACAGGAACAAGCACATCGAACACATATCCATTAGCAGGGACATATACAGTAGAACTATACATAACTACTGCTTTAGGCTGCGAAGATTCAACAACCCTACAAATAATAGTTAACCCAGAACCCAAAGCCGACTTTACAGCAACCAATGAATGCTTAGGAACAGCCATAACTATAACAAACACATCAACAATAGCAACAGGAACAATAACCAGTTGGTTATGGGACTATGGAGACGGAACAGGAACAAGCACATTACAATCCCCATTACCCTATACATACACAACATCAGGAAATTACACCATTACTTTAACAGTAGGGTCAGACAGTGGATGTACCCATACCACTACCGTTAATGTAGAAGTTTACGATGTTCCAACAGCAGCTTTTACAACCAGTGATGTTTGTTTAAACGTAGCAGCTTCATTTACAAATAACTCCGTAGGAAATGGAGGAACAATAACCAATTATTTTTGGGATTTTGAAAATAATGGAACGATAGATAACACAAGTATAAACCCAATAAATTTTTATCCAGCAGATGGTAATTACAATGTGCAATTAATAGCTGCAACGGCATTTTGTGCTGATACTATTGTGCAATCAATAGTTATACATCCAATGCCAGTAGCTAATTTTCTTTTTCAAAACCAATGTTTAGGAACAGCAATTCCTTTCACAGATATTTCTACAGTAACAAGTGGCAATGGTAATGTTATAGCTGCTTGGGGTTGGGATTTTCAAAGTGATGGCACAGTGGATAATACCACTCAAAATCCAATAGAAAATTATCCTTCAGAGAACGTTTATAATGTAACACTCGTTGCTACTACAAATAATAATTGTTCAAATACATTTATCCAACAAATAGAAGTTTGGCCCAATCCAGTAGCCAACTTTGGACCAGACGAAGTTTGTTTAAATGCCACTACCCAATTTACTGATTTAACAACAGTATCAAATGCTTTCACATCAAACACAATAGTAGGTTGGACTTGGGATTTTGCTGACGGAGTAGGAGTAAGTAATAATCAGAATCCAATATATGCCTATACAACAGACGGGATATTTCCATCGAATCTGAATGTAATAACCAACAATGGATGCACACACGACACAACTATCAATGTAACAGTAAAACCACTACCACAAGTTAGCTTTGGAATTCCAACAGCAGGCTGTGCACCAGATATGTGTGTAACATTAGTAAATAATACCACCATAAATACCACCTTCCAACCATCAGCAACCATTGCCAATTGGCAATG
>JAJCYN010000047.1 GCA_029262915.1 Flavobacteriales bacterium | reverse complement strand
CATTTAACCTTAGCTGAAACCTACTACAAACATAATGATTTCAAATTGGCTTATGATAATTACATTCTTTATCACAACATGAAAGATTCTGTTTTTAATGAAACAACCGTAAAAAACCTAAGCGAAATAGAGTCTAAATATGAAAATGAAAAAAAAGTAATCTTAATTGAGAGTTTAGAAAAGGAGAAAATAGCACAAGGTGAAAAACAAAATTTAATTATTGTTTCATCAGTATCAGGATTTTTAGCTATGCTAATCATTATCCTAATAATTTTAAGAAATTATCGCCAAAAGAAAAAAGACAACAACATAATTTCAAATCAAAAGAACATCCTTTTAGAGAAGAATAGAGAAATTACAGATTCTATTACCTATGCGAAAAGGTTACAAGATGCGATACTTCCTCCACCAAAATTAATTGAAGAAAAACTTCCTGATTCGTTCATTGTTTTTCAACCTAAGGATGTAGTTAGTGGTGATTTTTATTGGCTGGAATCAATTGGTGATAAAGTAATAGTTGCAGTTGCAGATTGTACTGGACATGGGGTGCCTGGAGCGATGGTAAGTGTAGTCTGCTCTAATGCGTTAAACAGAGCAGTGAAAGAATTTAAATTGATAGAGCCTGCAAAAATTTTAGACAAAGTAAGAGAGTTGGTAATGGAAACTTTCCGGTCTAGTGAAATGACCGGAGACATTAGTATAGAAGACATTAAAGATGGGATGGACATCTCAATGTGTTTATTGGATAATAAAACCAAAGAGTTACAGTATGCTGGTGCCAATAATCCATTATGGATTCTTAGAAAAGAGCTTGAAGAAATGGAAGAAATTAAGGCTGACAAGCAACCAATTGGGGTTTATCATGATGCCAATAAACCATTCACTAATCATAAAATTAAACTAAATGATGGCGATTCAATATATTTATTCTCTGATGGATTTGCAGATCAATTTGGTGGCGAAAAAGGAAAAAAATTAAAATACAAACCGTTTAAAAATATGCTTATTTCTATACGAGAGAAAAAATTGATCGATCAAAAAAATATATTAATTACTGAATTCGAAAAATGGAAAGGAGAAATGGAGCAAATTGACGATGTTTGTATAATGGGTATTAAAATTTAAAATAAGATGAAAACAGCAACAATTGTAGGTGCAGGATTAGTTGGCTCTCTATGGGCGGTTTACTTATCTAAAGCAGGATATAAAGTAAAATTATTTGAAGCAAGACCAGATATTCGTAAAGCAGATATTTCTGCTGGAAAATCTATTAACCTAGCATTATCTGATAGAGGATGGAAAGCGTTGGACGCTGTAAATGTTGGTGATGAAATTAGAAAAATTGCGATACCAATGTCAGGTAGGATTATGCACGATATGGAGGGAAAGCTTTCCTACCAGCCTTATGGCAAAGATGGTCAAGCTATTTATTCCGTTTCTCGTGGTGGAGTAAACGCAAAAATGATGGACATAGCCGAAGAAAACGGAAATGCTGAAATTTTTTACAACCAAAGATGTACTGGTGCGAATTTAGAAGAAGGAATTGTTTATCTAGAAAATACAAAAACAGGTGAAAAATCTGAAGTACAAGCTGATTTAGTTTTTGGAACAGATGGAGCTTTCTCTTCCATTCGCTACAATGCAATGCAGAAATTAGATCGATTTGATTACAGTCAAAAATACATTGATGATGGTTATAGAGAAATTTTATTACCAGCTAATGAAGATGGTTCTTATAAATTAGATAAAAATGCGTTGCATATTTGGCCAAGAGGTCGTTTTATGCTTATTGCTTTAGCCAATGAAGATGGTTCTTTTACTTGTACCCTATTTATGCCTTTTGATGGAGAGAACTCTTTTGAAACGTTAAAAACAAAAAAGGCCGTAGATCATTTCTTCCAATCAACATTTCCAGATTTTTACGAATTAATGCCCAATATTGCTGATGCTTGGGAGGATCATCCACTATCCGCTTTGGCCATTGTGCGCTGTTACCCTTGGACACATGGAAAAACTGCCTTAATGGGCGATGCTGCACATGCTACCGTTCCATTTTATGGACAAGGAATGAACTGCGGTTTTGAAGATTGCACCGTGATGTGGGATATAATGCAAAAATATGGTGATGATATTGATAAGGTTTTTGACGAATATCAAAAATCCAGAAAACCGGATGGAGATGGTGTTCAGGATTTATCCTTACACAATTATCATGTAATGAGAGATTTTGTTGGAGACCCTCAATTTTTATTGCAGAAAAAAATTGAAGCACATTTTTCTGAAAAACATCCAGACAAATGGATACCGTTATATAGCCAAGTAACCTTTAGTCATATTCGGTATTCAGATGCTTTAAAAGTTGGTGATAAACAAGATGCCATTATAAAAAATGTAATGGCTCAATTTGATAATATTGAGAATATCTGGGACAGTGAAGAAGTAGAACAAGCTATACTTTCTGAAATTTAATTTTCTGTCATAGTGAGCCTGTCGAACTATAAAGGAAAATAATGCTTTAACTACAACACATTAACAAACTCCGTATTAACAGGCTTAAAAAAAACAAATGAAAAAACTACTAATCATACCCATTCTTTTAATTACAATTTCTTTGTACAGCCAAACCTATAAACCAGGTAAAAGTGGTGGGCTCTATAATACCGGGCAAAACTCAATTGACAAAGGCTGGTATTTTGGTATTGGCGGGACCTATATGCTGGGTTATTTAAACGAAAAGGAGTCTGTTACATTTTCCGATACACTGGGAAATACTTTCCGTAACGATTATAAAGGAGATCCAAAAGGTAAATTTGGTCTGTATGCCGAAATAGGTAAATTTAGGATGAATGATAAAAAAGTAATTAATTATATGGATTATGGTTTAGCCTATAAATGGTTTAGAGGAGGAGAAGATTATACAGATGAGTTTTTTATAAATGATGCTTTGGCGACTACAATAACGGCAGAAGGAAGTTATAGTGATCATTTAATCTCAGGGCATTTTAATTTAGGTTATCGTTTTGATCAAACCGATAGAATGTTTTATGTCAATGGATTAGGTTTAAATTTAGATTATGCCATCATTAAAGGGCGAACGGGAACACCCCCTATTCCTAATAAAACATATGAGGAAGGGCCTGGAACTATTTTGGGAGAAGTACATTACTTTTTTGGTATGGGGTTTAAAACAGGTAAGCGTTTAATTATTATGCCCATAGTGGAAACACCCATTTTTGCTATTTTTCCTTTTAGACATATTGTATCGACACATCCTTATTACAATACAAGAGCTAGACCTATTATTTTTAGGGTACGCTTTATGTTTTTAAAGAAAGGTTCTAAATCTTGCCCTGCGGTCTATAATCCAATGGGGATTGACCCTAATAATAACGCTCCA
>JAJCYN010000046.1 GCA_029262915.1 Flavobacteriales bacterium | reverse complement strand
GAAAATTTGCATGCATTATCGAATAAATTGAGGATGGCGGTTTTTAGTAAGTTCTTATTTCCTGAAATAGTATACTTCTCAATATCGTTATCTATGCTAAGTTTGATTTGGTTTTTTGAATTCTGAAAATCAAAACTTCCCTTCAGCTCAATCAAAAAATCATTAAATTGTAAGGACTCATAATTGATGCTTTCTTCATTAGCAGCAACCTTAGATAATTGAAGTAGGTTATTTACTGTTGAATTTAACGTTTCAGCTTCAGCAAGTATCGTTGATAAGGATTCCTGATATTCCTTTGTTGATCTTACCTTACTGTTAATTACTTCTGCTTCTCCCATAATAGCCGTTAACGGGTTTCTAATCTCGTGTGAAGCATTACGGATAAAAGATTTCTGTGCTTCAAAAGAGGCTTCGAGTCTGTCCAACAACTTGTTAAATGCAATCGCCATCTTTCCTAATTCATCATTAGGGTTGTGTACATTTAATCGCTGATGTAGATTTGTCGCACTTATCGTATTTGCCTTATTTATCTTTTTTGAAATAGGATTTAACGCTCTCCTTGCTAAGATGAATCCACCTATAGAAATTAGTGGGATTCCCAGCAATACTAATATAATTATTATGTTTTTTAAAAACGATAGGTTCTTCAACCCAACCTGATCAACTGCCGTAACGATAATTAAATAATCCTTTCCCTTTACTTTAAATATTCTACTTTCTCCTTGAGTTTCACCATCCTCGAACGAAAGAGTATTATTTAGTGGCAAAATACTAACAACTTCTTCTGGGTAGTTATACTTAAAAACAGGTACTACGTTATTATTAATCTGTACTACCTCTTCAGTTTCTTCAGGTAAAGTATGAAGAAATTGATCCATAATTTTTTCAAGGTCAATCTCACTAAACGACTCTTTCTCTAAGAAAATCTTTTCTGTAATTACTACTCTTTCTTTTAATCGTTCCTGAAAATCATCTTGCTGATAGATGGAAGAAAACACATAGACAGTAAGCCCAAACGATATAAATATAACGCTAGCAATAATTGAAAAAGTAATGGCTAATCGAGTACTTATTTTCATTCCCTAATCTTTAATTACGTAACCCATGCCAACAACTGTTTTAATAATTTTAGTTGAAAAACCGTGCTCTATTTTTTTACGTAAATAATTAATGTAGACATCAATTACATTGGTTCCTAAATCAAAATCAACTTCCCATACATTTTCTAGTATATCAGTTCTTGATACAACCCTATTCTTACTTTTTAGTAGATATTCCAACAATTTAAATTCTCTTGCCGTAAGAACAATTTCGGTGTTATTTCGATAGACTTCTTTGGATTTTAGGTTTAAGGTTAAGTCATCAACTTTTAATACTAAATCTCCATTATTATCAGTGCCTCCTCCTCTTCTTGCTAATGCGTTTATACGAGCAAGGAGCTCTTTAAACTTAAATGGTTTAGTTAAATAATCGTCTGCTCCTGTTTCCAGTCCAATTACAATATCGTCAGTTGTTCCTAATGCCGTTAGCATAATTATAGGTGTTGCTATTCCATTTTTATTCTTTAATTGGTCACAAACATCAATACCATTCATTCCAGGCATTACTAAATCAAGGATGATCACATCATACTCATCTTGAAATGCCAATTTCAATCCAGTTGTTCCGTCAAATGCCTGAACAACAGAATTTCCTTGTTCTTCTAACCCCCTCTTAATAAAGGAAGATACACTTAATTCATCTTCAATCAAAAGCACTTTCATATTGCTAAATTACACAACCACTTTTTAAAATCAATGAATTAGGCTTACGGGTATAGGATTGGTCCTTACATATTAACCTTATCTAAAAAAAGTACCGATTTCGTTACCGGGGTTTAACTGTTTTCTATCGGTATTTGCGTTTTTTCTTGTCCCTACTAAAAGAAGAAAGTCGTGTTTAAATGCGGCCAAGAAGTATTAACGATTAGAATGGTAAGCCCCTAGTCGGGTAACACTGAAAGTCTTAAACCCCGCAAAAACATTGGATTTGTTTTTCGGGGTTTCTTTTTGGTACAGGATTCGTTACCGATTTTCATAAAACTCCTATCGGATTTAGACCGAAAAGTTTAAAAAATCTCGGTTCAGTTTTTTTGGTTACCGATTCTTTAGCAAAATTATCACTTTTAATTGTACCTAAAACAACAATGCATGTTTCTTAACCACAAGCTGAAGAATAAGTTCTGTCCCATCTAAGATAAGTAAATTTGAGTACTTTTAGAAGATGAAGAAATTTCCTTTAATTCTTGCTTTACTTTTTATTGGATCAATTTATGCTCAAGATTCTACCTATGTGGAACAATGGAATAATAATGTACTAAAAATTGAAAGAAAGTACCAAAACGAAAAAAAACAAGGGATATGGAAAAAATGGAATGATAAAGGTGAATTAATTGAAAAAGCTAAATTTGAACAAGGAAAATTAACTTTAAAAACAACCTACGAATATTATACCCATACCAAAAACTTGATATACGAAAAAAAAATATTTAACCCCGACAATAAACTTATTGAAAAACGATTATACTCCTCTCAAAATAGTGAAGCATACACCATGAAAAGCTATTACAATAATGGAAAGATAAAGAGTTCGGGTCACATCTTAAACAAAAAAAAAGAAGGAAAATGGATTACTTATGATGAGTATGGAATAGTAATAAGTAAAAATAAGTTTAAGACAGGAATTCATGTAAATAATCCAAATTACCAATTAATAAAGGAGGCAGAAAAAGAAAAGAAGAGAGCAGAAAAAGTGAAAAAAGACAGCATTGAAAAAGAGATACTTATCAAGAAAACATCAGGTAATAGCAACTTTAGCAAAGGATATTACACTGACAAAAAAGGAGAAATAATCAACTGTTACTTCAAAGATGGGTCAATTGAATCTGGCAAGCCAACTTATAAAATTGACATTTATGAAAAAGAAAAATTACTTCGGCTAAACGATGTAAAAACACTTAATTTCAAAGAAAAAACATATACCGTTATAGATATTATTAAATTAAAAGCTTGTAGTATGATTGGAACACCGGTCTATGAGAACAAAATAACTACTAACATTATAAAGGGAAGTATTAACCTTTATTCTACAACTGTTCGATGCTCGGTTCGGATAAATAATGAAGACTATGGCACGGATACTTCGGAAGTATTTATAGTTAAAAAAGGATTGGAAGGAGAGTTTAAGGAAATGATTCTTCAACGCAATAAATTTAGAGATTTAATAAAAATACTGGTCGAGGATGACGAAAAGATTATAAAAGAAACAACTTTTGAAGAGCTAGAATACAAGGACCTAATATCAATTATTAGCCAATATAATTCTAGTAGAAAAGATACCCTAGCAAATGCAAATCAACCAACTGATGTGCAAAAAAGTAATTTAAGGAAAAATCCAAGTTGTCTATGTACAAGTAGGTTAAATAGAAAAATATTTGAACTAAATACGATGGTAAAGACTAGAAAAGAATGTTGCCTAATAATGACCGGCCTTAGTAAAACCAGTCAGTTAAAGGTGTACAGATCCGATCCCAATACCGGTGGAAAAAAACTACTAAGTAGGGATACCATGGGGAAAAACAATATAAAATTAAAACTGTCTACACTTGAATCGGGAACATATTATATGTCCTTTAGTGAAAATCGTTATAATGGATGGGCAACTCTATTAATAAAATAAACAGGGATGAAATGTT
>JAJCYN010000045.1 GCA_029262915.1 Flavobacteriales bacterium | reverse complement strand
AATAAACCTCCGTTAGAACGTCCGTGGATGGCCAGTTTCTCTGTTGAAGTGTATTTGTTGTCTTTTAGATAATTACCAGCACCAATAAAGTCATTAAACACATTTTGCTTGTTGTTTAACATTCCTGCCTCATGCCATTTTTCACCGTACTCATTACCGCCTCTCAGGGTAACAACCGCATAAATACCACCGTTCTGCATAAATACAGAGTTTGTTACACTAAAAGATGGCTTGATACTAATTTGAAATCCTCCATAACCATACAATAGCGTAGGGTTACTACCATCCATTTTAATCCCTTTTTTATGCGTTATAAACATAGGAATTTCTTCGCCATCTTTACTTTTAAAGCGAATTTGTTCAGTTACAAAATCATCAGAATTAAAGTTGATTGCTGGCTTAAAGTAAAGCTCACTGCTCAGGTCATCCGTATTAATTTTATAGCTCGATCTTGGAGTAGTAAACGAAGTAAAAGAATAGTAACCTGTATTTTCCCCTTTATTTCCACTAACTCCACCACTTATACCAATTCCCGGTAATTCTAAGTCCTGAATGTAAGTCCCATCCATTTGGTAGATTTCAATTTTACTCTGTACATCCTTTAAGTAACGAGCGAACATTTTATCTCCAACAATACTCACATTCTCTAAAACGTAATCTTTTGTTGGAATAAAATCTGTCCAATCATCTTTGCTAGGAGAATCCATAGTTGCTTTTACAACACGTTTGTTGGGAGCTTTGTAATTTGTAAAAATCAATAATGTTTCCCCAATGTTATCCATCAAATAGCTGTCGTTATCAAAGTCACTTACAAAGGCTACGAAATCACCGTCAGATTTTGTTAGGTCCTTTATGTATAGAGAGTTTCCGCTAGTTCCTTCGCTACCAGAAACCATTAAAAAATGACCGTCTTCGGTTACACTGGCATAATGATTTCTAAGAGGATGCTCTTGGTCTTCAAATATAAGCTTATCGGCACTTTGGTCAGTTCCAATGGCATGGTAAAATATTTTGTGAAATTCATTTTTGTTCGAGAATTCTTTTCCTTTTTCAGGGGCATCATAACCACTATAATAAAAACCATTTTCAGACCAAGAAATACCTGAAAATTTCGACCACAACACTTTGTCATCTAGTAATTCTTTAGTGGCTAAATCCATCACAACAATTTCTCTCCAATCCGAACCAGATTGAGAAACAGTGTAAGCCATCAACTGATAATCTTTAGAAACACTTAATCCACCAACAGAAGTAGTTCCATCTTCTGACATGGTATTTGGGTCCAGTAGGATTTCTTCTTCACCATCTTCACCAGTTTTTATGTAGTAAATAGATTGATTCTGCTTTCCATCATTTTTAGAATAGATATAATAATTTCCATGTTTAGAAGGAGTGCCTATAGACTCGTAGTCCCATAATTCAGTTAATTGTTCTTTCAATTTACCTCTAAAAGGAATTTTTGACAAATATTCATTGGTTACAGCATTTTGCTTCGCTACCCATTCTCCGGTTTCTGCAGATGTATCATCTTCTAACCACCTATAAGGATCGGTTATTTGTGTTCCAAAATAATCATCAACTATAGTTGTATCTTGACGAGAAATAGGGTAATTATAGTTTACACTTTCTGCTGTTTTTTCTGATGAGCAGCTAAAAATAATCGTAGCTGTAGAAATTACTAAAAAAATCTGTTTCATTAGGTATTAATTTAATATGAAATATAAAAGTAATTATTTAATGGATAAGTAGTGATTTGATTTCTTTTGATGAGTAATTTTTACCGTTTATAAACTGTAAACAACCATTTAAAAGAAAAAAAACTATATTTTTTCTATAATGAATAAATTAATCTAAATTTAAATAAATACGTTCTAATTCTAATAAATAAGTTATTTATTAAATACTATGAAATATGTTTGGTCAATAATATTAATTATTTCAGGGATAAATATTAAAGCACAATCGGAACCGTGCTACAATTGTGTTAAAGTTATCTTTATCGTGGATAATTCTGGTTCTGTTAGCTCTCAAATGTTTTCTGATATGAAATCCACAGTTGACCAACTTTCTACAAATTATTTAGCACTTAATAATAATTTGGAAATAGCTATTGTTCAGTATGCAACACTAACAGGAGCAGGAATAGATCATCAATATAATATAACGGTTCCATTTACCAATAATGCTATTACAGCATCAAATTGGGGTCGGTTTTATAATAATTGGAATCAAGATCATTTACCTGGTTCTCTTGCAAAAATGAGATTAGATGGTGTATGGAATGCTGGAGGTCTAATAGATATTACTTCAGAAAATTGTAAAATAGAGTTTATTTTAATTACTGACGCATTGCGAGATTCGCAAAGTTGGGGATCATGTTGTTCAGATTTGATTAACATCAATTTCGCTCCAAATGCATTACCAAACTATGATGAATATAATAACTTAAAATATGTTTATAATGCCGAATTTACGGTAATCCATGATCCCTTTCTTTCTAGTTCTGCATTTGGTGCAGGAGCTGCAATATCTAGTGTAGGAGGTAATTATTCTGGAGTTATTGACAATAATCCTGGAGATCCACAGGGAAGTGGTGCATTGCCTAGAAAATATTATTCAGGAACCCTTTTGTTGTCACAAAATCAAATTGATAGTATTGTTGTAGA
>JAJCYN010000044.1 GCA_029262915.1 Flavobacteriales bacterium | reverse complement strand
CAAAATGTGTGACAAAGTTGTATAAGAATTTTTAATATCCGTCAAATCTGATTTTTTTAATTCGTTATTCAATACAGTTATTTTATTGGTTTCCATAATAAAAATTAGTTTTATAAATTACTTCACAAAGGTTATTTTCATAGCAGTTTAAATCAAGGGGGATTTATGCAAAACAAAAGGGGTATTTTTCACGGTATGCTTATACAGATAATACGGGGATACATTATTTTGAGAATAGCATTTTATGAGTCACTTTTACAACAACCAAAAAATATATAATTATGATATTAACAAACCCAATAAATGAAATTGTAAAAATTAATAAAGAGCTAGAGTCGCTATTACAAGAAGATACAACCAATCTTGATCTTCATCCTAAACCAAAAGAAGAAGCAGAAGCAGAAATAAAGGCATGTGAACACTATCTAAAAGTAGGAGATACAAATATTAATGGACTAGTCCCTATAGAAAAAATAAAGAGAATTGCTTTTTTGGAACTTTATATTAAAGCAAATGATTTGATTGGGGAAGGAAACTATTTAACGGGATTAAAAATAGAATTTGGAATTGATCTTGCAAATAACTTGAGCTTAGTGTATAAACCTATTCGTTTTTACAATGGAACAAGTAATTTGGGTAGTAGTACATACGATAAAAAAGAGGGAGTTTCTTTCAAGTATAATAATGGTGAAAATAGATTTGATTCAATAAGTGAGGATGAAAGATGTGCATTAGTTCTGAGATATGAAGAGATTATACGAATTAAACATTCTGATAGGACAGGAGATACACATACTAATTTTATAAAGGGTAAAGATATTGAATCAATGATTTTTTCTTTTCAGGAAATTTTTGCATTAATGTATGATAATAGAAGTGTAGGAGTTAACGATATTTTTGACAGACCCAATGTTAACCCTATTCTGTTCTTTAACTATGTTAAAAAAGAGAAAATTGATGATTATTATTCAGCAAAACACAGTTTGTTGCTCTCTCCAAACCTACAACCAAAAGTAGAAATTGGAATTCTTGACTTTAAAAACATGTACGCTAACTTAGCTCACCTTTGTCCTCCAAACTGTGAAAGGAGTGGTCATGTATTTAAACTAGAATAAGACAAGTAGTAAATGGCTTAGATAAAAAATATGACAAAAGGCTTATATTTATATCTTCTTATACAGAATGTTAGCTATAAAGCAAATACTATTAGACTTATCCACCACGCTGTTAGCTTTTAGTATAGGTGTTTTAGTATTTAAAAGACTTGAACGCTTTTATCGTTTATTGTTTTTTCAGGTGTTTACCTATTTGTTGGTGGATGGGATTGCATTAACTATTCCATTCAATAATGGGTGGCTGTTTAATGCGTTTATTCCAATAGAAACCGCATTATTACTTTTAGCAGCACAAGCATACTATAATACGAGTAAAAGCAAACAGCTGTTACTGATTTTATTTGGATTTTTTTTAATGGTGTTTTTAGCAGATATTTTTTTCTTTACAGGAATCATTCATTTTGCTTACCATGCTGCAATTGCTGAAGGGATATTACTTACATGTGTTTATATAACTGTATTGTATTTTCAATTGATGAAAAAAATGGATAATTCAAATATTGCTCTAGTAATGGCAAGCATAGGTATGGTGCTTTATTTTGCTTGTAGCGTCCCTTATTTATGTGTGCTATTTTATTTTCAAACATTAGATCCAATATTTAATCAAAAATTATTTCAAAACATTATTGTTGTATTAGCTATTGTTCGCTATTTTTTTATTGCTATTGCCTTTTTTATAGTAAAGAGAAAACAGGAAGTTAATTATTTCAATTAAAAATTTTATAAATGATAGATAAGGATATTGTTTTAGCGATCGTTTGTTCAACATTGTTTATTTTATTGCTAATTGCAATAATAGTAATGGTGTTTTTTATTTCAGGTAAGCAGCGCATAAAACAAGAAATGGAAATGAGTGAGGCTAAACTTTCATTTGAACGAGAGCTTCGGCAGGTAGAAACAGAAGTTAGTGAACACGTAATGAGTCAATTTGCTCAAGAGTTACACGATAACATTGGACAGTTACTTACAGCAATGCACATTCAAATTGAAAATCAGAAAATAGATTACCCTCAATTAACAGAGGGCTTTAAACCATTAGAAATATATCTTGGAGAAGTTACTCAGCAATTAAGATTACTCAGCCGAACATTAAATAATGATTATATTGGACATACTGGACTACTTGCAGTAATGCAGATGGAAGTAGAGAGGCTTCGTGCGTTAAAAAGATTTAAGGTGCACTGGCCTTTAGTAAAAGGGAAATCCAATTTGGATAAAAATCAGGAGCTTATGGTATTTAGAATTTTTCAAGAAATTGCTCAAAATGCCTTGCGTCATTCTTCTGCCAAAAATTTACAGATTAGCATAAATAATCAAGATGAAAATTTTGAATTAACTATTCAAGATGATGGTAAGGGATTTGTTTTAGAAGAAGTATTAAAGTCACACAAAGCTTCAGGTTTAAGAAATATCATAAAAAGAGCTCAATTAGGTGGTTTAACTTGTCATATTAAGTCATCACCTGGAAATGGATGTTTGTTTACAATAAAAAAAATAGCAACTTTGGAGTAAATTATGGCTATTGAAAAAAAAAGAATTGTTCTTGTAGATGATCATGTTATTATACGTAACGGATTAAAAGAATTGATTGAAAAATTAGGAGCTTATAAAATTTCTCACCAGTTTGATAATGGTACAGACTTATTAGAAGCATTTCCGATAAATCCAGTACCTGATCTTATTATTATGGATGTTTGCATGCCTGAAATGAATGGCTATCAAGCCATGGAGATTTTGAACGAAAAACAAATAAAAATTCCTGTTTTGATACTTACACTTAATGATGATGATGCTATTGTTGTTAAACTTTTTCGATTAGGTGTTAGAGGGTATTTAAAAAAAAATTGTACTGCCAAAACAATGAAAGAAGCCTTACATGATGTATTTCAAAAGGGATATTACCATAATGAATTTTTAACTTATTCTTTACAAAATAATATAGAAACGGGTAAAAAAACAGAACAAGAATTAGTGTTAGAACAATTCTCGGTAAGAGAAAGAGAATTTTTAAAATTGGTTTGCAATGAAAAAGAATATACCTATGAACAAATTGCAGATAAGATGTTTGTACAACCACGTACAGTAGATGGATACAGAGAGTCTATTTTTGAAAAGTTTGGAATTAAGTCCAAAACAGGCCTAGTATTATTTGCTTTAAAGCATAAACTATTTGAATTTTTATGATCTTACTCTTCTCCTAAAGCAACATAGCTAATTCTACCAAACGATGTGAGTAACCAGCTTCATTATCATACCAACCTACTACTTTTACTACTTTTTCAAAAACCATAGTTAGGTCCGAATCAAAAATACAAGAATGTGGGTTGCCAATAATATCTACCGAAACTAGTGGTTCATCTGTATAAGCTAAAATTCCTTTTAAGTTAGTTTCTGCTGCTTTTTTAAATGCAGCATTAATTTCTTGTTTAGTTACATTTTTTTTAACTGCTACAGAGATATCAATCAACGAACCATCTGCTACAGGTACTCTTACTGCATACCCTTCTACTTTACCCATCATCTCTGGAAATATTTTAGTTATGGCTGTTGCCGCACCAGTAGAGGTTGGAACAATTGATTGTGCTCCTGCTCTTCCTCTTCTTAAATCTGAATGAGGAGCATCGTGTAATCCTTGATCGTTGGTATAAGAATGAATGGTTGTTAAAAAAGCATTTTCAACACCGCATAAGTCATCCAATACTTTAATTAAAGGAGCAGCAGCATTAGTTGTACAAGAAGCATTGGATAAAATTTCTTCTGTACCATCAATGCCGTTTTCGTTTATTCCAAGCACTATTGTTTTAATGTCGTTATCTTTTGCAGGGGCAGAAATAATTACTTTTTTTGCTCCAGCAGCAATGTGCTTACCAGCAGATTCTTTTGTTCTAAACAATCCTGTAGCTTCTATAACAATATCAATATTTAATTCTGCCCAAGGTAAATTTTCGGGATCTCGCTCGGTAAATATTTTAATTGTTTTTTGATTGATAACTAAATCGTTACCAGTTGTAGAAATATTGCCGTCAAATTTCCTATGAACAGAATCATATTTTAATAAATGTGCCAATGTTTTAGTGTCTGCTAAATCATTAATGGCAACTAATTCAATGTTTGGGTGGTTTTGGATGGCACGAGTAAAAACTCTTCCTATTCTTCCAAATCCGTTAATGGCAATTCTAATCATAATATTTAATTTAAATTTTAGACGAAGATACTTAATGTTAATTGTCTTAACTGAATAAAAACCACAAAAAAAGGTCTTCTATATTATAGAAGACCTTTTGAAATATTATAAAAAGGCTAAATTATAAACTTGCTACGTGCCTTGTTAATTTAGATTTAATATTAGCCGCTTTGTTATTATGAATAATGTTTCTTTTCGCTAATTTATCTAGCATAGATGAAACCTTAGGTAACATTGCTGTTGCTTCTTTTTTATTAGAAGATTCTCTAAGTGCTTGTACCGCATTACGAGTAGTTTTATGCTGGTACTTATTTCTTAGCGTTCTTGTCGCTGTTTGTCTTATTCTTTTTAGTGCAGACTTATGATTAGCCATATCTTTTCTTTTACTTAATTTTTAAGGACTGCAAATGTATGAAATTTTTCTAAAAACCAAACATTTTACCTTTTCTTTTAAAAAATAAAACCACTTCAAAATTGAAGTGGTTTTGCAGCCCGTAGGGGACTATATTTTACTTATTTATCTTAACTCGTCCTATCTTGTTTATATCATAAGCTATTGATAATCAATTTAATATGTAAATTAAGAAAAAGATAGATAAGTTTAAATAAACAAAAAGTGTACGTATATTTGTACGTAACTTTTAAATCAAAAACATGGGCTACTCCATTAATTTTTATCTTGACAATGCCATATCTGAGGGTAACATAAAGAAAATATTAGCTACAGAAGATCAAGAAGCTAAAAAAAAATTAAACAAATGCATTGCAGAAAAACCACTACAAATATTTCTTTATTTACGATATTCAGGTAAAACAGTAAAGGCTTATACCGAAAGAAAATGCACTCAAAAACAATGGGATAGAGGGAAGCAGCGAGTTGATCCTCGCCATTTTAAATTAGGAGCAATAAGTTTGAATAAGTATTTTGGAAATATTGGTGAAGCAGTTGGTAAAAAGTTTGAGGAAAATAATAACAAAGGAATCGTTACTTCTAATAGTCATGTTAAAAACATTATAGCGGAACTTAATAACAAGTCAGGAATTATTACTCATCTAACTTTTGAGGAAGCCTTTCAAGAATTCCTTAAAGCAAAACAACAAAGTTTCACGGTTAATACCATAAAAAAATATAAGACAACTATTAAGCATCTGCAAGCATTTTCCAATCATTCAAAAACGAAAATACTTTTTGAAAATATCAATGCTAAATTTGAGGTAAAGTTCAAAGATTTTCTCCTCTATGAGCTTAAATTGACGAACAATACTGTTGCGAAATATATTAAAGCATTGAAAACATTTATGAATTTCGCCACATTTGATAGAGATTATAATTCCAAGTTGAATATTGATTACAAAAGGTTTGACAGTAAAGAATCACCAACAGAAGTTTATGCCCTTTCTCTGGACGAGTTAATGAAACTATACAATTATACTTTTAAGAATGATGCTTATGCTCAGGTTCGGGATGTATTTTGTTTTCTGTGTTTCACAGGTTTGCGTTTTTCAGATGCAGAAAAAATGAAAAGAGAGG
>JAJCYN010000043.1 GCA_029262915.1 Flavobacteriales bacterium | reverse complement strand
GTTACTAAAGTACAATCTGAAACAGAATTGGAAAAGGCAATAAAACTAGCCTTAGAACATGGGACACAAGCCATTATAGAAAAATTTATGGATGGTAGAGAAGTCACTAACGGAATTTATAAAAATAAAGATGGAATTGTCGTTTTGCCAATTACTGAGATAGTTACTACTAACGATTTTTTTGATTTTGATGCTAAATATAAAGGAGAATCTAATGAAATTACTCCAGCAGATTTAACCAATGAAATGGAAGAGAAAGTAAAGGGAGTTACAACAGCCATATATAAAACACTAGATTTAAAAGGAATTGCTCGAGCAGATTATATTTTGCAAGAAGGAGAACCTTATTTAATTGAAATTAATACAGTTCCTGGTTTATCTAAAGAAAGTTTAATACCACAAATGGCTGAATATCAGAATATTTCTTTAAAACAATTGTTTAATGAAGTGGTTGAATCTACTACAAAGAACTAAGGTAATATGTTAATTGTCTTACAGCTTTTCCTCGATGACTAATTTTATTTTTCTCCGCTAAACTCATTTCAGAAAAAGTTATATCAAACCCTTCAGGTTTAAAAATAGGGTCATAACCAAATCCTTCGGAACCACTTTTTATTGTCGTTATTTTTCCTTTAGCAATCCCTTCAAATAAGATTTCCTCCCCATTTATAATTAAGGCAATAACTGTTTTAAATTGTGCATTTCTGTTTGGATTATTATTTAATTCAGCTAATACTTTTTTCATATTATTTTCAGCAGATTTTTGCTCCCCTGCATAACGTGCTGAATAAATTCCAGGTGCGTTATTAAGACTTTCAATTTCTAACCCAGTATCATCTGCAAAACAGTTATGACCATATTTATCGTAAACATATTGAGCTTTTTGCAATGCATTTCCAGTTATGGTATTAGATGTTTCAGGAATATCTTCAAAGCAATTAATATCTTCTAAACTGAATAACTTGATAGAATCAGTCAAAAAGGGTTTAATTTCTTTAATTTTATTTTTGTTATTTGTTGCAAAAATAAGTTTCATAAGATAGATATGTTCAAAATAGATAATGATTATGCTTTCAAATATAGGATTGTTTATTGTGTCGTGGAATCTGGTCATACCTTTATTTCATTAAATTTGTTTAATGACAATTATTCACTATTATAAATAATATATGGAAACAAATATTCCAGATATTTGGATTTTTGATTACGTTATCGGATTTTTTTATGTTCTGTTAATTTATTTTTTTGCTTATGCTTATAAAGAAAATAAATTGAAGACTGATGTTAATTATGAGTATTTTATGAGAGCTTTATCAGCTAAAGTATTAGGTGGGATAGGCTTTTTATTATTGTCAGTATATTATTGGAAAGGAGGAGATACATTCACCTATTTTAATACAAGTGATGGATTTACCACATTGCTCTTGGAAGATACATTGACAGCACTAAAGCTGTTATTTTCTTTACCTGAGGGAATGAATTGGCATCAGTATGGTTTTGCTGTAGGGCATCATAATTTTCTTAGTGATAATGCATCATTTACAGTAATTAAAATAACAGCAATTATTAATTTATTCTGTTTTAAATCTTATGTTGCAACGACTGTGTTATATTCAACTCTTTCATTTTTAGGCGTATGGAATATGTATTATGTTTTTTGTAAAATTTATCCTCATTTAAAAAAACCATTATTATATGCTTTTTTCTTTATTCCATCAGTTGTATTGTGGGGTTCTGGAATTTTAAAAGATACCATAACAATTTCAGCTATCGGTTGGCTGGTCTATTCGTTTATGAATTTAGTTATTTTAAAACGAAAAATATTTTTAAGTATAATATTAATTATTGTTGCTACGGTATCAATAGCATTATTAAAACCATATATATTATATGTTCTTTATCCTTGTTTATTTATCTGGGTACAATCGAATCTTAAGTCTTTAGTAGATAGTAGTTTTATAAGGGCTATGATTGCACCAGTAGTTGCTATAACGCTAATAATAAGTTCTTTTTATTTATCAAAAAAACTTTCAGAAAATGCAGGAAAATATAACTTGGATAAAATTGAAACAACACTTGAGGGGTTTCAATCATGGCATACAACAGTAAATGAAAGTAAACACCAATCTGGATATACTTTAGGAGAAATGGATTTTAGTACAGCTGGATTAATATCGAAAATACCGGCATCTATTAATGTAACATTTTTTAGACCTTATTTGTGGGAAGTAAGAAACGCTTCTACTTTTTTAGGAGCAATAGAAGCTTTTATATTAGCGATCTATTCATTATGGCTAATATTTCGTTTTAGATTTAGATTGTTTAGGTTGATTTTTAGAAATAAGGATATATTATTTTTATTGCTTTTTTCATTAATTTTTGGTATGCTGGTTGGAATCAGTTCTTATAACTTTGGTGCTCTATCTAGATATAAGATGCCAGCTCAAATGTTTTATATAATAGCACTTATTTTGATTCATGACAAGCACATTAAAAAAGAATTAGTTTAACAATAACATAAAGATTAAAAAGATCAGCACCTCTATAGTCAATACACAAATTGTTTTTATCAAATAAGGAGATTCAAAAAGATAAATTAAAAAATGAGGCA
The DNA here is from genome assembly GCA_029262915.1 of Flavobacteriales bacterium. Classification (GTDB taxonomy): domain Bacteria; phylum Bacteroidota; class Bacteroidia; order Flavobacteriales_E; family Vicingaceae. Next base: position 498 of record JAJCYN010000043.1, on the reverse strand, counting down.
ATTTAACCTTAGAAATAGGTTTTAATATACTTATATTATAAAATAATTTTATTCTACAAAAATCTATATAGGGATTGTTTGGGTAATCATTAGGATAAAATGATATGTTTTCACTAGGAATTGTTGCAACAGCTTCATCTTTTAATAATGTGGATGGGTCGTTGTGTCCATCAAACATATACCAATTGTTTTGGAATTCGTGTTCAATTAAAACGTGTTGCCATTCTTTCCTGAACATGTAAATACGTCTAGCACCTATTCTACCAATATGCAATAATTTTATAGCTACACGAGCATTTTCGCCACAAAAACCATAATGAGCAGTTAATATATGAGTAGCCGTATGACGTAAAAAAGGTCTCTTTTTATTTTTCAACGTTCCGTTATATGTGATATTAGCCTGAAGATAATTTTTAATTTTAACAAAATCTGGAATAGATTCTATTTTTGATTTACCTATAATCTGATAGAGAATGTTTTTTAGAAAAAATATTTCTT
>JAJCYN010000042.1 GCA_029262915.1 Flavobacteriales bacterium | reverse complement strand
AAAATTCTTTTTTTATTAGAAGTTTGAGCAAACCCCGAATAAAATGATATTACTAAGAATATTAAAAGTAATTGTTTCATTATATCGTTTTGACCAAAAAGTAGTTTTTCTTTCCGCGTTGTAACAAAATGTACTTCCCACTAATCAAATCGTCTTTATTAATTATTTTATCTTCTCCAACCTTATCTTTATTTACACTTATCGAATTTTCTTTTAAAGCTCTTCTAGCTTCGCCATTAGAACTTAAAAAATTTGTTTTTGTTGCTAATGCATCTACAATATTAATACCGTTTTCAATTTCTGATAGTTCCACCTCAGTTTGCGGAACTCCTTCAAAAACATCTTCAAAAATATTAGATGGCAACCTTTTTAAGGCTTCCACCGCTTCAACACCTTTTTTAAACAACACTTCTGAAGCATTTATTGCAGCATCCAAATCTTCTTGGGAGTGTACTCGAATAGTAATATCTTCCGCTAGAGATTTTTGCAAAATTCTTAAATGTGGTTCTTTTTTATGTTCTGCTTCTAATGCTTTTATTTCTTCTTTACTTTTTAACGTAAATATTTTGATATAATTAGCTGCATCTTCATCCGATGCATTAATCCAATATTGGTAAAATTTGTATGGTGAAGTTTTGGTCTTATCTAACCAAACATTTCCACCCTCTGTTTTACCAAATTTACTTCCATCCGCTTTTTTTATTAATGGTGTTGTGCAGGCAAAAGCTTCCTCTCCTCCCAATCTTCTAATCAATTCTGTGCCCGTAACAATGTTTCCCCATTGATCTGATCCTCCCAATTGAACCTTGCAATTTTTATGTTGATTTAACCAATAAAAATCATAGCCTTGAACCAATTGGTAACTAAACTCAGTGAAAGACATTCCTGTTTCTAAACGAGATTTTACAGAATCTTTAGCCAACATATAATTGATAGAAATATGCTTTCCTACATCTCTAATAAAGTCTAAGAACTTGAATTCTTTGAACCAATCATAATTGTTTACCAATTCTGCAGAATTGGATCCACAATCAAAATCTAAAAATTGTTCCAATTGTTTTTTAATACATCCCACATTATAGTTTAATGTTTCCTCATCTAATAAATTACGCTCAGCAGATTTCCCTGAAGGATCTCCTACCATGCCTGTTGCCCCACCCACTAGAGCAAAAGGTTTATGACCAGCTTTTTGCAAATGAACCAAAATCATTATCTGCACCAAACTACCTATATGCAACGAATCTCCTGTTGGATCAAAACCAATGTATGCTGAAGTAATTTCTTTAGCAAATTGCTCTTCTGTTCCTGGCATCACATCATGTATCATACCTCTCCAACGAATTTCTTCTATAAAGTTCATCTCTTAAATTTTGAATAGCAAAAGTAGCAATAATGTGAGAAGTGATGAAGTAATCTCATTTTTGGTAAATTTGATCATACATGTTATTATTCAAGCACATAAAATTTTTAATCCTTCCCTTCTTCTTATTTGCTTTATTTACATCAAAAGGGCAGACAAAAAAACTAAATAGTTATGAAACTTCCAGTTTAAAAATAGAAGCATTAACCAATAATATTTTTATACACACTTCCTATTTATTTTTACCAAAATATGGGAAAATTGGTTGTAATGGAATGATTTATATTAATAATAATGAAGCTTTCATCTTTGATACACCAACAACTGATAGCGTAAGTATTCACGTGATTAATTGGATAGAAAGTAAATTGAAATGTAAAGTCGTTGGAATACTGGCCTCTCATTTTCATAACGATTGTTTGGGAGGATTAAAAACTTTTAATGATAAAGGGATTAAATCGTATGGGCACGATACAACCATAGCTCTTGCAAAAGCAGATAACGTAGCTTTTCCTCTTTATGGGTTTGAAAATGAAGCTATAATCCCTGTTGGGAACAGTTATGTTACAATGAAATATTTTGGTGAAGGCCATACCAAGGATAATGTTATTGCTTACATAGGAAATGAAAGTGTATTATTTGGAGGTTGTTTGATAAAAGAGTTAGATGCCAAAAAAGGTTATTTAGGTGATGCTAATGTTAAAGAGTGGTCGAAAACTGTTGCTCAAATAAAAGTAACCTATCCCAATTTAAAATATGTTATTCCTGGACATGGAAAAACTGGAGATACAAAATTATTAGATTATACGATTGAGTTGTTTAAACAAGAATAAGCTACTTTCTAGCTTTCATCCCTTTTACAATTTTGGCAACTTAATCTCTGTAGATCCGTCTACTTGATAATATGTTAACTTTTTTATAGAAAATGATGATGAAAAAATTAATACTAGCTACATTCATATTATTTATTATTAACGTAAGTGCTCAAACATTTTTTCCTTTGGGTTCAGATGCTAGTGGAGATCATATCCTTACAGGCCCTGATATTGATAGTCTATATTATGCAATTGACATTTCGCAAGATAGTTTGTGGTTTAAAATTACTACTCATGATATACTAACAGATTTTGGTTTTTATATTTTTATTGATAGTGATGAAAATCCAACTAATGGCTTTAATATTGATGAACCAATGTCTCCAATTGCTCACCCTTCGCCAAATACCTCAATGAAAATGGATAACCGGTTTATTTTTGTAACTCGACAGGGAGCCACTGAACAATCCTGGACAGAATCTTGGAGTGCAAGTGGAGGTGCTTTTTCGTCTTCTACTTCATTTTATACACCAAATAATAGCACCATTATTATTAATGCTATTCTTTCAGATGTTGACCAATTAGATGGTAATGGAAGTTTTAATGTTATTGCTACTTCTGGCGAACCTTTTTTTGGAAGAACTATTGATTACATTCCAGATAATACAAGTTTTAATGTTCAATTAGCTACAACAGCAGCTAATTTAAAAAATGAAATGAGGTTAGCTAATATCTATCCAAACCCCAATTTAGGAAAGTTTGTTATTGAATTAAATTCGACAACAAGCAACACCTTATTCATAACTGAATTAACAGGAAAAATTATTCATCAAGAAATATTAACTCCAGATAATAAAAAGCAAGAAATCAACACTAATAACCTAAAAAAAGGTCTTTATCTAATTACAATAAATGACCAAGAGGGTAAAACTATTTACATCAATAAAATGAGTATAATAGAATAAGCTTACTCCCAAACCTTTGTTCCTTCAGTACAGTTTTGGCAAATGTCTATTTCTTGTCTATTAGTTAATAATGCTTTTCTAAAATTATTGTAGGATTTCGATCTCCATATTTTCTGCAAACTATTTTCTTGTAAATCTCCTAATTGATACTTAGCATCTTTATCAAAACAACAAGGTACTACTTTTCCATCCCAAGTAATTACGCAAGAGCTCCACATCCGCCAACACTCGTTTAATAACTTATTTTTTAGGCGGTAAGTTCCATCAGCTTGTTTTTTGTAACGAGCGTATTTATCAATGCTTGGTATTAAATCATTACCGTGTTTAAAATTGTACAATTGAGCTGTTTTAAAACGAATTTCATCGACTCCTAATTCATCAGCTAGTTTTTTTGCATTTTCAATTTGATGCTCATTGGGTTTAACTACCAAAAACTGAAAAATGATATAAGGCGTTTTTGATTTTAATTCCTTTTTCCACTTTATTACATTTTTTGTTCCTTCTATCACTTTGTCTAAACTGCCATTTTTACGATAACTTTCATAAGTCTCTTGTGTTGTTCCGTCAATAGAAATGGTTAACCTGCTTAAGCCACTTTTAATGGTTTTTTTAGCATTCTCTTCATTCAAAAAATGTGCATTGGTAGATGTTGCCGTATATATATTTTTGTTATCAGCATAATTAACCATCTCCAAAAAGTCAGGATTAATGTATGGCTCTCCTTGAAAATAAAAATTTAAATAATACGATTTTCTATACGTTTGATCAATCAGTTTTTTGTAGAATTCTTGCTTTAAATTTCCTTCCGGTCGAGTGAATTGTTTTAGTCCACTTGGGCATTCTGGACAACCCAAATTACAAGCCGTTGTAGGTTCAATAGTAAGACTAATTGGTTGTGCATTTAATACTGGTTTCTTCATCCATTTGGAATAATGAAAACCCCATTTTACTCGCATTGCATTTACAACTCTCAGTAACGAAAGTTTTGAAAGTAGATTAATATGGTCTGCATTTAAGCCAAACATTGTATTCAAAAATACTAACTTAGTATTTATAAACGTTACTGTAACTTTAAAAGTAAATTAGCATAAAAAATTAATGCCCATTGTAAGAACTTTATTTTTCATTTTCATACTTGTATTGTTTCCCTGTTATGTGTTTACTCAGCATCAATTAACAGGAAGAGTGGTGGATAGCAAATCTAAAGAACCTCTTGCCTTTGTCAATATTATTACAGCTACTCAAAAGCTCGGAACAACAACTGATATTGATGGTAAATTTATAATTATATCATCATTACCAATTAAAAAACTAAAACTAAGTTATGTTGGTTATGAGTTAACAGAAATTGATGTCTCTAATAAAAAACACCTTACAATCGAATTAACAAAAACAAGCTACCAATTAACCGAATTTAAAGTACTTCCAGGAATCAACCCAGCAGAAAGAATTATTAAAGAAGTCATAAAAAATCGAAAGAAACACAACCCAGAAAAAAGCTTGAACTTTAAATATGATTCCTATAATAAAATGTATTTTACTGTTCTGATCGATAGTTCAATTCTAAACAATCCTGAAAAAATTGCTGAGATGGACACAAGTGGTCAGGAAACAATTGAATGGTTAGAAAATCATTATCTTTTTATGATGGAATCAGTTACTGAACGTAAGTATAAACTACCTGATAAAAATTATGAAAAAGTAACAGCCTCTAGAGTCTCTGGCTTAAAAAATCCTAGTTTTTCCCTAATTGGAACTCAACTACAATCTCTTTCGTTTTATAACCCTTTACTAAATGTGATGGATAAATCTTACCTTAATCCTGTTAGTAAAAATAGTATTAGTAAGTACTTATTTTTAATTGAAGATACTACTTTTAATGGTTCTGATACGGTTTTTATATTGTCATTTCGCCCTAGAAAAGGGAAAAATTTCGATGCTCTCAAAGGGTTACTTTATATAAATACTGATGAATTTGCCTTACAGAATGTAATAGCCGAACCGGTTGAACAGGATGAAGCTTTAATTATAAAAATTCAGCAACAGTATAAAAAAATTGATGGCAGTTGGTTTCCTGTTCAACTCAATTCTAACATGATTTTTAATAATGCCCAGTTTGAAGATTTTAAGATGGCTGCCATTAGTCGAACTTACCTGAAGAACATTCAAATAAATCCAGAAATCTCCAAAAAAGAATTTAGTTACATAGATACTGAAATGGATATTGATGCGACTAAAAAACCTGAAGAATATTGGAAAGAATACAGAGGTGATACCCTCTCACAAAAAGAAAAAAACACTTATCATGTGTTGGATAGTGTTGGAAAAGCAGAACATTTTGATAAAAAATTAAAAGGGTTAGAAGCTCTTTTAACTGGCAAATTAAAATGGGGATATATTGATCTAGATCTTAATCGATTTGTAGCTTATAATAATTATGAAGGATTTAGGTTGGGTGCTGGTTTGCACACCAATAAACGAATTTCAAAATGGTTTTCTATTGGTGGTTATGGTGCCTATGCTTTTAAAGATAAAGAATTTAAATACGGAGGAGACATAGATTTTTTAATAAACTATAGAAATGATATGAGTTTGAATTTTTCCATAAAAAAAGATGTTGCTGAACCAGGTGTTGTTAGTTTTTACGATTATAAAGTTCCTATGTTTTCCTCTGCAGGAACTAGGGTTCTTTATTTAAACAGGATGAATAATATTGATAAAATAGAAGGTCGATTGAAATTTAGAACATTACGTTATTTAAAGGTTTATCTATTTGCTAATCAAGAAAATGTTGAAGTAACTAATAATTATTATTATAAAAAACGAATTGATGCAAATATCATTCTAAGAGATCAATATTATACGTTTAATGAAGTAGGGGTAGAGTTTAGATATGCTTTTAAAGAAAAAGTAATAAAAACGTTTGGAGAAAAGTTCGCTAAACCAACTACTTACCCGATTATTTATGCAAAAATAGAACAAGGACTCACATTATTAGATGGAGAATACCAATACACTCGTTATACAATAAGAGCAGAAAAAAAGTTTCATATTAAAAATTTAGGTCGTCCTAAGTTCTATATTGAAACTGGATTAATTAATGGACGGGTTCCTCAACACAAGTTAAACAGTTCTATAGGAACATTTAGGCCTTTTAGGTTTGATCGAACTGATTTTTCTACTGAAAATGCTTTTGAAACAATGTTTCCTTATGAGTTTTTTTCCAGTGAGTATATCCACTTTCATTTTAGGCACAGCTTTGGCTCTTTGTTATTAAAGATCAAAAAATTTCAACCAGAATTTGTTATTACTACCAGTGTTGGGTTTGGTTCTTTATCTTTCATAGGATCTCATACTGGTGAGACATTTAAAACAATGGAAAAGGGTTTTTACGAATCTGGGTTGGTTATTAACAATCTTTTTCATTTAAATACAACAGCTTTTGGAATTGGCACTTATTATCGTTACGGTCCATATAAACTCCCAAAAACAAGTAATAATTTTACTGTAAAGTTAAGTTTAGGTTTTGCTTTTTGATGTCAGAAATAATTAGAAAAATAATTCATATTGATATGGATGCTTTTTACGCATCTGTAGAACAACGTGACAACCCTGAACTTCGAGGAAAACCAGTTGCCGTTGGTGGGTCAAGACAAAGAGGTGTGGTTGCTGCTGCCAGTTACGAAGCAAGAAAATATGGTGTTCGCTCTGCAATGCCTTCAATAACAGCATTAAAAAAATGCCCTCAACTAATATTTGTAAAAGCTCGTTTTGATGTTTATACAGAGGTGTCATCACAAATTCGAGCAATTTTTGCAGAATATACCGATTTAATAGAACCTCTTTCTTTAGATGAGGCTTACCTTGATGTTACTGAAAATAAAATGGGATTAGAGTTTGCAATGGATGTTGCAGAAGAAATAAGAAAAAAAATAAAAGACAACACTAATTTAACCGCATCTGCAGGAATTTCTTATAATAAATTTTTAGCAAAGATTGCTTCTGATTTCAATAAACCGAATGGATCTCATGTCGTTACACCAAAAATGGCTGGAAAGTTTATCGAAAAATTACCTATAGAAAAGTTTTTTGGCGTTGGAAAAGTAACGGCAAAAAAAATGCATCAGAAAGGAATTTTTAACGGTAATAATTTAAAACAACATTCATTAATTACTTTAAATCGTTGGTTTGGTAAATCTGGTAAATATTACTACAATGTAGCTCGTGGCATTGATAACAGACTAGTTAACCCAAATAGAATAAGAAAATCATTGGCTGCCGAACGAACATACGATTTTGACATAACAGATAAAAAAGCATTAATTGAACATGTAAAATACATTGCAGAAATTTTAATTAAACGAGTTGAAAATTCGGGTGGGGCAGGAAAATCGTTAACATTAAAAATAAAATATGCAGATTTTCAACAAATAACCCGCAGCAAAACATTAACCGAAAGTTTAAACAATCAACAAATAAAAAGCATTGGATTAGATCTTTTAGATATTATTCCAAACATAGAAAAAGGCATTCGTTTAATAGGTTTACAAACTGCTAATTTTGAACAAGAAAATAAAGACATTTTTTTAGGTCAATTAGAATTTGATTTTGATTAAAACCTTACTCCAATTATTTTTCAATAAAATGAATATAAACTGTTTCATAGTTATTCTTTACACCCGAACACCTATTACACAAACATCGTCAATTTGTTCCAAATTACCTTTCCATTTTTCAAAAGCCTCATCAATTAACTGACGCTGTTCAGGTACTGGTTTTAGACTTAAGGAAAGTAATAGCTCCTTAAATGGTTTGTATTTCAACTTTTTCCCTTTTAGTCCTCCAAACTGATCTGGATAACCATCTGTAAATGTGTAAATCAAATCTCCTTGTTCTAATTTAATTTCGTGAGATTTATATGAATTGTTCCCTGAAAATCTTCCAATGGATTGTTTATCTCCTTTTGTCTCTATAATATTATTAGCTCGAACTATGTATAACGGATTATTGGCTCCAGAAAACTGTAACTTATTTGTTTTAAAATTTATTGAACATAATGCTATATCCATTCCATCTTTTACTTCTTGATCGCTTTTTTCGAACGTTTCTATAACTAATTCTCTTACTTTATTTAAGATCAACGCAGTATCTGTTAACTTATACTCCCTTACTGCTCTGTTTAATGCATTATGACATACTACACTCACCATTGCACCAGGAACACCATGTCCCGTACAATCAGCTGCAGCATAAAGCACAAAATCCCCAATTGTTTCTAACCAATAAAAATCTCCAGCAACAATATCTTTAGGTTTATAATACACAAACCCATCTTTTAAATGTTTTTTCATTTCAACAGAGGGAGGAAGTATTGCTTCTTGTATTCTTTTGGCATAAGTTATACTATCCATAATTTCTTGGTTCTTGTCATCTACCAGTTCCTTTTGTTCTTCAATTACCAATTTTTGTTTCCTCGTTACA
>JAJCYN010000041.1 GCA_029262915.1 Flavobacteriales bacterium | reverse complement strand
TAGCTGCATCATGATTTTTAGTGTTAATGTTGTTCCCAATACTTTCAGGAGCAGTCCATTCTCCACCTTCTTTATAGGAAACGAAAACATCTTCCATGTATGCTTCAGATCCCATAGATTGATCAACATCCTCTGCTCCTTGACTTTTTATACCTCTGTAGGTGTATATCATTACAGATTCATCTGCCGAAATAACTGGTACATATTCAGAATATTGAGAATTGATCGGATATTTAATATTCTTAACAATATTTTGAGTTATTGTATCAGCTAAAATTTCTTTAGCATTTTTACAATTTTGTATCATTTGATTAGCTAACCCTTTTTGTGACACATCCTCTCCAGATGCAGAAGTTAAGAACATGTTAAACAAATTTACTGCCTTATCAAATCGATAATTTACTGCATAAGCTTTCCCTAAATAAAAATTCACCAAGTTATACTCAGGGTTAGTTAATTTAACTTGTTCAATTATTTCTATTGATTTTTCTTTTTGGTCTGGATCATAGGTATAACAAATACCCATCATTAACTTATAGTAAAGATCACTCGGCTTGTAATTGTATAACTGGGTAAACTGATCTAATGCATCAATGTAGTTTTTATCATCAAAATTAAGTTCTGCTTTATCTAATAACACTTTAGCTTCTTTTTTGGTAAGCTTTTTGTCATCCTGAGCGTTAACATTAATAGTAATAATTAATAACAACGAAATAGTTAATAATCTAAGTCCTGTTTTCATTTTCGTAAAATTAATAATTGTTATTTTGCGTTGAATATTTTTTTGCAAACATAAGCAAATCATTAAGATAGTAAAATAGAAAGTTTGTTTAATAATCCTTTTATAATCAATTCATTAAAACACCATTTTGTAATCTTTGGGATTTCACTATTTATTCTATCTAGCTGTAACCCTACAAAATATGTTAAACCAGACGAATTATTCCTTCAGAATAGTAAGGTAAAAATAGATAACCGCAAGGTTAATAAGGATGAAATTGAGAATATCATTAAGCAAAAACCGAATCGAAAAATACTGGGAATACTCCGATTTCATTTAGGAGTTCACAACCTTTATAAGGAAGAAAGTGAGAGTAAAATAAAACTAAATATAGGAGAAAAACCTGTTATTTATGACTCACTTTTAACAGAAAGAACTGCTAAACAACTTAAGCTTTACATGAACAATCGCGGTTATTTTGATAATGAAATAAGTTATGAAACACAAATAAATAAAAACAAAATTAAAATAGAATACTTCGTTAAATCAGGTACTCCATATACCATTAAAACTGTTGATTATTTTTTTGCTGATGAAGAAGTGAAAAAAAATGCTTTTTACATATTAAGGCAAACTATATCAGATCTTAAGCCTGGAAATATTTTTGATATAGATGTTTTGGATGACCAACGAGAGAAAATTAAATCGGAAATGAAAAATCTAGGTTACTATTACTTTACCAAAGAGTATATAAAATATAAAGTTGATAGTACTGTAGGTAATAAAGAAATAGCCGTTCAGTTGTACATTAACGATCAAAAAATTAAAAATAACTCAAATGACAGTGTTTTCTCAAAACCTCATGATAAATACTACATCAACGACATTACATTGTATGTTAGTAAAAGCTTTAAGGATTCCTTACCAAGTGATACTACCAGCTTTAAAAAGATAAATATTTTCTATAATAACGAGCTAAAGTATAGGCCCCGTATGCTTAATCATGCCAATAGCTTAAATAAAGGAGGGCTTTATCTCTTAAAAGATCAACAAAACACTTATAAGCATTTAACTGAATTAAGGCTTTATAAAAATGTTAACATCACATTTGAAGATATTGGAAACAATAAACTTAATACGCACATATATCTCACTCCAACAAAAACCAAGTCCTTTTCTATTGAGAGCATCGGTACAAATAGTGGTGGTAACCTAGGGATTGAAGGTAATTTAATTTACCAGAATAAAAATTTATTTAGAGGTGGCGAGCACCTTACTGTAAAATTCAATGGAGGATTAGCGATTCAACAACTTATTAATGATGAGCAAGAAGAACAGGAAGAATTGAATTTTATAGGTCTACCTTTTAATACCTTAGAGTTTGGTCCTGAAATTGATCTGGAATTCCCACGGTTTCTATTACCTATAGGTTTGGATAAATTTTCAAGGAGGATGAATCCTAGAACAAGCCTGAAGTACCTCCTTAACTTTCAGAAGCGGCCTGAATATATTAGAAACTTAACGCAAATTTCTTTTGGATATTTTTGGAATGAATCTCGTTTTAAAAAGCACTTTGTAACTCCAATTAACCTAAGCATTATAAAGTTAAAGCCGACAACCCGTTTTCAAGAAAAAATAGACAATGAAGACAACCCTTTTATCTTAAACAGTTTCCAAGATCACTTTATCAATTCTACTACATACAGTTTTATATATAACAATCAACGTATAAATAGAATTACCGATTTCACTTTTTTTAAATTTAATATTGAATTCGCAGGGAACATTCAATCTGCCTTTAACAGCATTACAAATAAGCCTTTTGACAACCCAGATAATGAAAGCTATAATCTTTTCAATATTAGATACGCTCAATTTATTAAGTCAGATATAGACTTACGCTTATACAATCTTTCCAAGTCTTCATCATTTGTTAAAAGACTAAATATTGGTATTGGTAAACCTTATGGAAATTTAGATGTTTTACCTTTTGAAAAAAGTTACTATGGAGGTGGTGCTAATAGCATAAGAGCATGGCAGGCAAGGTCTTTGGGGCCAGGTTCATTACCTGATAGTTTAGCCGAAAATTCTCTAAACCAAATAGGGGAATTAAAGATAGAGGGGAATTTAGAGTATCGATTTGACATTACAAAGTTATTTGAGGGAGCTGCTTTTGTAGATGCTGGAAATATATGGATACTATCAAAAGACACAAACAGATTAAATGCGGAAATTAGAGCTAACAAATTCTGGAAAGATATTGCTATTGGAGTTGGAGTTGGATTGAGATTAGATTTTAATTTTTTCTTAATTCGATTTGATTTAGCCGCCAAACTTAAAGATCCAGCAAGTAATACCCCAGAAAAGTTTGATTTAATATGGAGAAAACCAACGTTAAACCTCGGTATAGGGTATCCCTTCTAAATATTTATAATTTCTCCATTATAATCTTACCAACTTTTAATTTTATATTAACTTTGGCATCCAAAATATGTTAAAGATGAGCACATTAATTAGGCCAGGAGTTGTATCTGGAGATGATATTCAAAAAGTATTTCGATTAGCTAAGGAAAAACAATTTGCTTTACCTGCGGTAAATGTTGTAGGCAATAATTCTGTTAATGCTGTGATGGAAACTGCTAGGGATTTAAATGCTCCAGTTATAATTCAATTCTCTAACGGAGGTGCACAATTTAATGCAGGAAAAGGATTGAGTAATGATCATCATCAATCCGCTATTTTAGGCTCCATTGCTGGGGCAAAACACATCCATCTTTTAGCAGAGGCATATGAAATTCCTGTTATTTTACATACGGATCATTGTGCTAAAAAATTATTACCTTGGATAGATGGTTTATTAGATGCTGGTGAAGAATTTTTCAAGGAAACTGGCAAACCATTGTATAGTTCTCATATGATTGATTTATCTGAAGAACCCATTGAAGAAAATATTGAAATTTGTAAGAATTACCTTGAAAGAATGAGTAAAATAGGTATGACTTTAGAAATAGAATTAGGAAT
>JAJCYN010000040.1 GCA_029262915.1 Flavobacteriales bacterium | reverse complement strand
CACATCATTAATGTTTCTGCCATGGAAGGAAAGTTCCATCGTTTTAAGAAAATTGATCGACACCCTCACACAAACATGGCAAAAGCCGCTTTAAATATGATGACTCACACCTCAGCTTCAGATTTTGCCAAGGATGGTATTTTTATGAATGCGGTAGATACTGGATGGGTTACAGATGAAGACCCCGTTGAATTATCAAAAAAAAAAGAGGAAGTTCACGATTTTCAGCCTCCATTAGACATTGTTGATGGTGCTGCTCGTGTTTTAGATCCGTTAATTGATGGCATTAATACAGGAAAACATTGGTGCGGTAAATTTTTAAAAGACTACTTTCCGATAGATTGGTAAATCTATAGCCACTTGAAGGTATTAAATTTTCTTGGTAAAATTTAATACCTTAGCAGGATAATGAAAATAAAGACATGTCTTTACCCCTTTGTTGTGCATAATTAAGACAAACCAAAGATGGAAGAAAAAAATCCGAAAGTATTTATTAGCTATAGCCACGATAGCAAAGAACATCAAGATAGAGTTCTGAAATTGTCCGACAAATTAAGAAGCGAAGGAATTGATTGTATTTTAGACCAATATGAAGATTCACCACCTGAAGGATGGCCAAAATGGATGGACAGGAACGTAAAAAACTCTGACTTTGTTTTAGTTATCTGTACAGAAATCTATTACAACCGTGTAATGGGAACTGACGAAAAAGGAATGGGAATAAAATGGGAAAGTTCATTAATCTATCAACAACTCTATAATGCTGGAGCGAATAACAAAAAGTTCATTCCCATTCATTTCAAAGATGGGAAACTTGAACATATTCCAGAACCGCTACAAGGTGCAACATTTTACAACGTTGATGATTCTGATAATTATGAAAAATTATATTGGAGATTAAGAGGTGTAAAAACTCAAAAACCTGAATTAGGAAAATTAAGGGAGCTTCCAGAAAAAGAAAGAAAGACTCTTTTTATAAGTGGTTTTATTAATTTAGAGTTTTGGGATAAGGCTGGTTGGAAAGGTGTTGCTTTTTTACACGATTATGGATTTAAAGAACCTTCTTCAATGGGGATTTTATTTACTAATAAAGAAATGGCAATTAAAATTTTTCAAGGTTGGGAAAAACGACTTGGAAGGGAAGATGAGTATAATGAATTGAGGATTTCATTTATTGAGGGAGATGTTCCTGACGAACCATTTGGTTATTATGTTCATATAAATTCCTACCCTGAAAATATCGTGAAACGAGTAAAATCAAATAATGTTGATTTCAAGTTAGATTTAATGATGTTGGTAAGCCGAATTCATAGGATGAATCCATCACGAGAGTCTAAAAATCTACAAGAATTTAAAGACAGATTTAAGCATTTCAAATCATATTCGTTAATTCCGTGTGTCTTGCACAATGGAAATAAAATAGAGGTTATAGATGATTTGGAAATTGTCAAAAAGAACGTTGAATTTAGGAAGTATTCAGACATTAAATCGAAAAATGATTTAGATTCTGTTCTTAATAAAAAATTCGTTACTGAAATATAACTATGCGCAACATGGCTATAGTTAATTAAAGAATAATAGTGGAAAATATCATTTTACACATCATTGAGTCAGGTCAGAAAATTTGTAGATATGCTTCTATTCCAGATACTTTTTTGTCAAGCTATAATTTTAACTTAAAGAAGGTTAAAAAAGATTTAATAAATTCTTCAATTAGTTTCGAAACAAAACAGAAACTTAAAAAGTTACAAGTTCTCGACCCAAATGAAATAGATGCGAAATTAGCTGGAATATCGTTTTGGGAAAGACCACATATTAATAAGTGGGCAGGATCCTATGGAGGCTGGATATTTTCAAATAATCACTTGTCTAGAAGAAAATATTTAATGCTTAATCATTTTCAACTTGAATTAATCTTAGCAGAAATAAAAAGCACGAAAACATAACAATGGCTCGTTGGAACAACTTTTATCTTATTCGCATTGAATTCCTTGGTTTTCGTTACCACGGATGGCAAGTACAACCAGGTTTAAAAAGTGTTGAAGGAATGGTTAACAAAACCTTTGATTTTATTTTGAAGCACGACAATTTTAAAGTACTGGGTTGTGGAAGAACGGATGCTAAAGTATCTGCAGATGATTTTGCCTTTGAATTGTTTATGAATGAAGCCATCACTCCTGCTCTCTTATTGGTGCAATTAAATGATAATTTACCTTTCGATATTAGGGCGAAATCTGTAGAAGAAATTAATAGTGAATTTAATATCATTCAGCATTCTAAAATAAAAGAATACCATTATCACTTTTCCTTCGGCAAGAAAGCTCACCCCTTTAATGCTCCCTTCATCATTAACTTTGGAGAGTATTTAGATATTGAGTTAATGCAAGAAGCAGTAAAGGTTTTTGTTGGCTCCCACAACTTTAAACGTTTTGCTTGCAAACCGACAGAAAACACCAATTTTGAGAGAGAGATAGTTAGTGCTATCATAGAAGAAAACACTCGATTTATTGGAGATCATATTCCTAAAAATGCTTATGTTTTTAAAGTGAGTTCCAAAGGTTTTTTACGCTATCAGGTTCGTTTAATGATGGCAGCCTTAATTGATGTAGGCAAAGGAACTTATAGTATTGAAGACATCAAAAATTCATTGATTAATTTTAATGAAGAACCCATGAAACACAATGCTCCTTCTTCAGGTTTAAACCTACATAAGGTGAGTTTTTAAATCAGATTATTATCTTTGTATTATGGCGTTAACCAACAACGACATCTTTAAAAAATTAAGAGTAGCACATGCACTACGTGATGATGATATTGTAAAAATATTAGAACTCGTAGATTTTAGAATTTCTAAAAGTGAATTGGGTGCCTTTTTCAGAAAAGAAAGTCATCCAAAATACATGGAGTGTGGTGACCAGATTTTACGTAACTTTTTAAATGGGTTAGTCATCCATCTGAGAGGTCCAATGCCTAATAAAAATAAAGCAAAATGAAAAAAGGAATTCATATTTTAATCTTTTTTTTCTTTACTATATACTTTATTTCATGTGACCAAGAGTCTAGCTATGAAAAAGTTGAAGCCATTAAAGCAGTTTCTGAAAGAATAAGCGATCTTAATAAAACTATACCTAATATTAAGGAAATTGAAGATAAAGCAGCTTTAGTAAGAGAAGACAATTATTATTTAGAATATGAATACCCTATTAAAGAAGATGAATCTTATGTAATAAGCTATCGATTTAATGCTCAAGGTTGCTTTGAAATAGGAATAGATACTTATTTCAACAAAGAGTCTGATGCTCAAAAAATTAAAAGAGTCATCATCAAAGAATTGGCTGAGAATCCTAATTTTAGTGATCCTACTTTAGAAAATGATTTTTACAAATGGTGCTCCCTTAACGATGTTATTACTTTAGAACTAAATATTCAAAATATCGAAAGAGGTACTGTCTCCCTATCTATTTTCGCGAATAGGTAATTACTTCTTAATAACCATTTCTTTTTGTATCACTTTATTAGGATGATTGTTAAAAATAGCTTTATCTCCGTCAGCATTATATAAAGAAGGTTTAAGGTAACGGCCTTTTTCTTGTGACCGTTTTTCTAGCTCAACCACCCTTTGCTCAGGGTATTTCTGTAAGTATAAATCATTCCGTTCCGCATAAACAGTCCAAGAAACTTCCATTCCATTTGCACCACCTGCGATTATAAATTTACCATCATTAATTTTTTCTTTAATGTATAGTGGTGCATATGCTCCAATTGGCGTCAAGTGGTAGCTGAAGTTGATATTTATAGCATTAAAATAATTGGGAAGTGTTACTTCTGCTTCTCCATTTGCATTAAAAGTAACATTACCTCTATACACATTAAGCACTTCATTTGATTCAATACTAAAATGTCTTAAATATTTATTCTCAGGATCTGTTGGATGGTCAATTAGAAAGGATTTCGTACCTGATGCACCTGAATTACCATTAGAAAAAACACCAAAAGCACCAGCTACTGAACCTAGATATCGATCCTCACCTAAAACGCCATAATAACCTCTACCAGCCACACCTACCCCATTTCCTAAAGGGGCAATTGCATCTGTATTATCGCCAAAAATAGCAAAGCCCGTTGATTGCCCTGTTTCTCCTACAACACCATTAAATCCTACTCCATAAACTCCATGACCTCCATTTGTTCTCAGGTTACTTCCATAAACTGCAGCCTGAGCAGTTGAAGCAGCACCTGCTTGACCAGAAACACCCCAAGCAGCACCATCTGTGTTACCAATAACTGCAGCAGCATTAGTAGAAGATGAATTAGTTGTACTTTGTATTGCACTAAAGGTATTAGCAGCATTAGTTGAACTAGCAATTATTGCAACACCAGTATTCGAATTAGTTGTTCTTAATGCAATTCCATTAGCAGTTGCTGTAGATATATCCACTTCTCCTGCGTCAACAGTAATTGTCCTTCCTACTCCCGCTCCACCTTCATCGTAAGCCATATCCAATGTATTGTTTGGTCCTGCTGGGCCTTGTGGGCCAGTTAATCCAATAGGTCCTTGAGCTCCTATTGGACCAGTTGGGCCTGTGGCACCCGTTAAACCAGTTGGGCCTTGAACACCTTGAGGTCCAGTAGCACCTGTCGCACCTGTTGCTCCCGTAGCACCTGCTGGACCCGGAGCTCCTGTTGGACCAGTTGCTCCCGCAGCTCCTGCTGGGCCCGCTGGACCTGTTGGTCCTGGAGGGCCTGCTGGACCACTACCACTAGTTTCTGCATATAAAGCATAAGGAACGCTCATTAATTGAGAAGTTCCCATAACTACGTATGTAGAACCTCCTGATGGGTCAAATTCTACTTCTAAAAAGTAAGGACCTACCCCCCAATTAATAGTTGAAAACGTACCACTTACCACAACTCCACCTCCAATATCCATATTGGCTAAACCGTAAGAATTAGTAGAAAGTGTTTGTGTTTCAGAATATACAACTGTACCAGTAGCACTGGTTTGGTGAATACTTAAACGAAAACTAACACTTTGGTTAGCTATAATTACACCTGCCGCATCTCTAACTACTGACTGGTATTTAAATGATTCTGGTGCTTGTGCGTATAATGAAGCACTAATCATTGATGCGATAAATAAGTGGAGGATTTTTTTGTTCATGGTTTATTGTTTTACAATTTTATAAGTCTTTATTATTTCATTTTGTTGAGTAACATTTAAAAAGTAATTGCCTTTGGCAAAGCTTCCAACATCTAGTTTAGTTTCCGTTACAGTGAGTGGTCTGTTTATTACCACTTTACCCTCAACAGTATATATTGTTAATAAAATATTTTCTTTTAGTTCTTTTATTTTTATCGTAATAAAATTTGATACTGGATTAGGGTAAATGTTCATCTCAAAATCGGTCTGAAGATCTTCTATACCTGTAACCGTAATTTGTGTTTGCTGAAAACCTTGTGTTAGAGTATTGGTACCATTAGTTGTAGTAGAAATAACTGGTTCTCCAAGTGTAGTGCTTAACTGACCTGCAGAATTAGCGTAAAAGTTACCGTTAGCTGATACCACTTCCCGTTCGGTTGTCTGTGCAGTAATCGTGAGCGTTGTAATAATTAGGAATAAGGAAACAATATTTTTCATTTAAAAAGATTTTATTTTCTCCTAAAACTATGAAAAGTTCGTTTCAAAATGAAATTAATAATAAGATTTTATTTCAGTTCTAACAAATATTTAAAAAAACATTAAAACAATTTGTATTTAATTGATATATCAATTATATTTACAT
Organism: Flavobacteriales bacterium; assembly: GCA_029262915.1. Lineage (GTDB taxonomy): Bacteria > Bacteroidota > Bacteroidia > Flavobacteriales_E > Vicingaceae. The sequence continues at coordinate 164 of JAJCYN010000040.1, read as the reverse complement.
CAAGTTAATTTAAAATGATACTTGAATCACCTCATCATACTGTTATTTATACTATAGAAAAAACCATAAAAGAGTACCGTAAATTTGGGCACAAAAACATTAAAAAAGTGGCTCAAGACATTACTATAGATCAAGGGTTAGTGTTAATTATTTTAGACCAAAAT
>JAJCYN010000039.1 GCA_029262915.1 Flavobacteriales bacterium | reverse complement strand
GCACTACTTGCATTAAATATTTCTAAATCAATACTTGACGCATTTGTTAAATTAAATACTGGTATAGAAAAAACTACCGTTGTTTTTGATGCGAGTAACGGAATATTATATAGTGCATTTGATAAAGCTGCGGCAGAAAGTCCAGCAGCAAAAAAATGGGCTGATAAAGCAAACAAAGTAAAAAAAATGGCTGATGACATGTACGGTCATATTAAAAGCTTGAAAGCTAGATTAATTGAAAAAACTGACGGCATTCCTGCGGAAGTAGCTGATACCATAAGTGTTGAAAATGTTAATGCTAAAGATAATTATGATATGCCAACTCTTATAATGGGACTAGCTGAGCCAGCGACCCCCGTAAAACTTCCTGGAGAAGAAGATTGGAGTGGTATTACATTGAGAGAGAAAATGGATGCTTATTCAAAAGGTATTGTTGATGTCTTTGAAGATAAGGAAGTACAAAAAGATATTACTGAAAAAACCAACTACCTAAATACTAATGACATAAAAAATCATGAAGGGAAAGACGAGCCTTGGGAAGTAGCATTATTTTATCACGCACCTTTAGCAGCTACGATTACGATGTTATCTAAATTACAAGCGGATGTTAGAACTTCAGAAGCTGAAGTTATCAATAAGCTATATGAAAGAATAGATGCTGGAGGAGTTTCCTTTAACGCAGTAAAAGGTATGGCAGTTATGCCAAAAGCTTACATCATGGATGGAGATACCTTTAGAGCAGACATATTTACTGCCGCCTATGATGATAGAGTTGATCCTGAGATTTATATTTCTACTGGAGAGATGGGCTTTGATACTGCTGCTGCATTGGCCGTGGAAAAAACCCAAAAATTTGACGTCAATAAAATCATGAAAGGAACAAAGGGGAATAAATGGGGAGAAGGTGATTGGTACCAAATGACTAAAGAAGAAATTGCCAATGGTAAAGGAAATTTAAAAGTGAGAGAAAGCGTTGGTGTTCATAACTGGGGTGGTATTATTAAATTAAATACTAAAAAAGGACCTAAAGTTTATCCTTTCAAAACTTCTTTTGAGGTTGGTAAACCTTCATTAGCTGTTTCTGCTGATAAAATGAATGTGTTTTACATTGGAGTTGATAACCCTGTTACTGTTTCAGCCCCTATGCCTAATTTTACTGCATCTGCACCGGGATTAAGCAAGTCTGGTAAAGGATACGTAATGCGACCTCGAAAAAAGGGGAAAGTTAACATTGTAGTTACTGGAATAGATGAAACTACAGGTCAAAAAGTTAATTTAGGAAAAGTGGAATTTAGAGTAAAAAGAATTCCAGATCCTAAATCTTTTTGTGGAGGTAAATCAGGTTCTGTATCTATTAAGAAAATTGCTTTTAAAAATGCATCTACCGTTCAAGCAAAAATGATAGGATTTGATTTTGACATAAAAGTTAGAGTTTCTTCATTTATGTTCTCAACCACTAAAGCTGGTGTTGTTCAAGAATTTAAAATAAATGGAAATAAATTAAATGCTAAGTGTAAAAAAATGATTGGTCAATCTAAAAGAAATCAAAAATTCTTTATTGAACAAGTTAAAGTTAGAATGCCAGATGGAACAACTAGGCAATTGGCTCCAATTATTTTGAAAGTAATATAAATATTAACCATTAGAAAAAGGAGGATGATTATGAAACTTGCGAGATTAACGTTATTGGCTACTATACTAATTACTGTTGTTGGTATTTCTAATACTCAAGCCCAAAAGATTTTGGATAAACCTTGGATAAAAGAAAACACACCAACAAGAAGGGTTATTCCTTATACGCATGTTAGGGAAGCTGATGTGATGTGGCACAAAAGAGTATGGAGGGAAATTGATCTTCGTGAAAAAATTAACCATCCTTTATATTATCCTATAACACCTATTAAAGACAGAAAAAGTCTTTTTGATGTGTTGAAGTATAGTATTACTGAAGAAAAAACGCTAAAAGCATATGATGCATCTATAGATGATGAATTTACCGTTCCTTTAACAATTGCTGAAGCAATAGGAAAAATGGGAGATTCTATTACCATTATGATGGAAGATCAATTTGGAGATCCAACTATCCCTCAGATCACGTATGAACCAATTGAATCGATTGATATTGTTAAATATCGATTAAAGGAAGATTGGTTTTTCGATAATGAACGATCTATAATGGATGTTAGAATAATGGGGATTTGCCCGTTTGCAACAGCAATTGCTGAAGATGGTTCAGTTAAGGGAATTAAACCTATTTTTTGGATATATTTTCCAGAAGCTAGATATGTTTTAGCTAATTACGATGTTTTCAATAGACAAAATGATGCAGAACGAAGAACATTTGAAGATATTTTTTGGAAAAGAATGTTCAACAGCTACATCTATAAGGTATCTAATGTTTATGATAGGGAAATCATAGAATATAAAGAAAATAATCCTATAGAGTTATTATATGAAGCTGATAGAATTAAAGATGATATCTTTAAAATGGAACATGATTTGTGGCATTTTTAATAATGCTATAATTTTCTTATAAAAAAGTCCGATGAAAATTTCATCGGACTTTTTTTATAGCTTAATTCAATATTTATTCTTCAGAAAAATTAATTAGCATTTTACGATACGCATTAAACAGCTTAGATTTGGATACGAATCCGACATATCTATCATTCTCAAGTACAGGAAGGTTCCAGGCATTCGATTTAGAAAATTTTTCCATTACTACATCCATAGAATCTCCTAAATTTATAAAGTCTCTGGGCTGAACCATCAAGGATTCAATCTTAACATCATTATACATCTCTGGTTTAAACATAATTTCTCTAATGTCATCCAATGTTATTACTCCTCGCAATATTCCTTCTTCATCAACAACAGGAAATAAATTTCTTTTAGAAATAGAAACTACTTTTACTAAATCTCCTAAAGTAGATTCCAGCTTAATAATATTAAAATCCTTTTCAACCTCTGTTTTAAGATTCATTAAGGTAAGTACTGCTTTATCCTTATGTCTAGTAATTAACTCTCCTCTTTTAGCCAACTGCATATTATAAATAGAGTGTGGCACAAAATATTTAGAAGTTAAATAAGCAATTGTAGCAGTAATCATTAAAGGAATTATTAGCTCATAACCACTTGTTATTTCAGCAATTAAGAATAATGAAGTTAAAGGTGCGTGTAAAACTCCTGCAATTAGCCCTGCCATTCCGACCAAAGTAAAATTACTTTCTGATAGGTTAGTTAACCCTAAATAATTTAATGTTTTTGCAAATACAAAGCCACCAGAAGCTCCAACAAATAGAGATGGTGCAAAGACTCCTCCAACTCCTCCTGCCCCAAATGTAAGTGCCGAAGCAATAACTTTAAAGAACATCCAAGCAAACAACAACCCCCACATTATTAAAGTATTGTCTTGAAAATTATATAAAAGACTGTTATTTACAATGCTTGTATAATTCCCCGAAAACAACATTTTAATGGTTACAAAACCTTCTCCATATAGTGGTGGAATAAAAAAGATAAGTATTCCTAATAACGTACCTCCAACCAATAATTTAAGAAAGGGGTTATTTAGTTTATCAAAAAGGTCTTCGATAAACCAAAACATTTTATTAAAATAAACAGAAATTAATCCTGTAAAAATTCCTAATAAAATATAGAAAGGAACATCAGAGGTTAGAAATACATCTTTTATTTGAATGTCAAACAACACATTATCTCCAAGCATCATTCTTGATGTAAGTGCTGCTGTAACAGATGCCATTAAAAATGGTATCATTGAGGTTAATGTTAAATCAAACATAAATACTTCCAACGCAAAAACTAATGCTGCAATTGGTGCATTAAATATACCTGACATTGCTCCCACTACACCACAGCCAATTAATAGCGTAATTGTTTTATAATCTAACTTTAAAAATCTTCCTAAATTTGAAGCAAGAGCTCCTCCTGTAGAAACGGTTGGTCCTTCTAACCCCACTGAACCTCCAAAACCAACTGTAAGTGCACTTGTAATTATTGAAGCATAAGTGCTAAATGCTTTTATTATACTGTTTTTTTTGGAAATAGCATACAAAACACCTGGAATTCCGTGCCCAACAGGTCTTCTGATAATATATTTTATTAATGTTACTGTTAGCAATAACCCAACTAAAGGGAAAATAAAATACAAGTAATTATGAATATTTTGAGTAAATCCAGTAGCTAAAAGCTGCTGAATAAAATGAACAGAGTTTTTAATAATTACGGCTGCAAAACCAGATAATAAACCGATTATTAAGCTTAGAAATAATACAAAATGTTTGTGTTGTATATGTTTTACTCTCCACAAATAAAACTTAAGCATTATTTTATTCACAAGCCTTTTTATTTTTGAATAAGATGAACATCTCTTTGAGGAAATGGTATTTGAATGTCATTTTCTCTAAACAATTTATCTATTGCAAATCTTAAATCGCTTTTTATAATTTCAATACTCCATGTCTCTAATACCCAAAAATGTAGTTCAAACATTAGAGCCGAATCTCCAAAATCATGAAAAAACACCATTGGAACAGGTCTTTTGGTCACTTGCTTGTGTTCATTCGTGCTCTGGAGTAGTAATTCTTTCACCTTCTCTACATCAGAACCATAAGCAACTCCAACTGTAATATTAAAACGAGTTATTTTAGTATTTGTACTCCAGTTTATTACTTTTTCATTTACAACTCTGTTATTGGGAACCACAATATAAATTCCATCTCTTGTTCTAATTAACGATGTTCTTAATTTAATTTCTTTTACAGTTCCAACTAATCCGTCCACTTCTAAAATGTCTCCTACAGCAACATTCCCTTCAAACAAAATAATAATACCCGAGATTAAATCTTTAAATACATCTTGCAAGGCAAAACCAATACCTAAACCTAAAGCTGCAAAAACACCTAATATAAAATCAGCCTTAATTCCTAAACTTTGAATCATTACAAAGAATCCGAGAATGTAAATGATGTATTTAAAAATTTGGGTAATAGAACTACTTCTTCCTTCATCTGTTAATCCTTTCTTTTCTAATCTTTTTTTAACTAATAAATCAAGACTATGAGTAATTCCTTTAACAGCAAAAAATATAACAACAATAAGTAGAAGGTTATATACAGAAATTGAGAACCCC
>JAJCYN010000038.1 GCA_029262915.1 Flavobacteriales bacterium | reverse complement strand
AGAGTTTAACCCAAATGCAAAAAAAAGAAATATAAATGTAGATATTTTAAAAAATAAGAAGAGTCGATGGGGTAGCATGTTTTTCATATTAATATAAATTAATTTTGACTGGATTTTCCCTACTTATACTCTAGTAAGAGTACTTAAACGTAATACGGGAAGTTACTTAAAAGGTTACTTACAAGCTCCTCTTTTTAGACTAAAACACCAATTTTATAGATGAAAGAAATTAGTCATCATACTGGTAAGAGAAGATAAAAGGAATAGTATTTTTTAAGCTATTCTTGAGAATAGTATGAATTCGACTTAACAACCAATTTTTGACTATACATTTGATTTTCAGATGATGCTGTAATTAAATAGATTCCAGCAGGAATTTCCTTTTCTATAGGAACTCCTATTAGCTTTCCATCTTCAATATTTACAATTACTTTAGAATAAAACTCCCTTCCTTTAATGTCTCTTAACACCACCAATAATTCCGACTCAAAGATATCCTTAAACTCAATATTAAGTGTTTCTCCTGCATTTACTGGACTGGGAAATAAATTAATATTTCCTCCAGCAGTATTCACTTCATACCTAACAGGAACAATGTTAGAGTAAGTGTATTCTCCATTAAAGTCCGTTTGTTTTAACCTATAATACGATATTCCAACTATTGGTTCATAATCAGTTTCAAAATATTCTAATAGTTGATTACTATTTCCTGCACCGTTCGTTGTTATAACCTCTTCCCAAACTTTTGCATCGGTACTTCTCTCTATAGTAAAAAAGTCATTGTTTATTTCTGAAGCGGTAATCCATCTCAAATCAACTCTATCTTCATTAATGTTGGCTTCAAAACTTACTAATTCAATTGGTAGTGGTGTTCCAAATACAAATGGTCCAGATTGAGATCCATCAGCTTTTCTCCATACTACTGCTGCACATATTTCCAAAAAATTTGAACTTCCACCTCCTCCACTTCCCGATGCAGAGAGTAACCCTCCAGTATTGATAATAACACCTGAATTACATGGTAATCTTAGTTTAGGTCCATTTACAGGAAAATCTAAAGTCCCATCTATAATTAAAAACATAGGAGACGCACAACCTGGTTCAGAGAAATCTTGTTGATTTTCTACTGTAACAACATCTCCAGCTTGGATAAAAATTGTGTCACCGCATGCAGGAATACTTGGAGACCAGGTTGCAGGAGCACCCCATGCACCTCCTCCAGTTCCATTTGAAGTAACAATAGTCGCAAATTGTGCCTTAGGAATACAAAATCCTAGTAAAATAATACACCAATATAAAATACCTTTCATCATTATTTATCTGCTTAATTTTTAGACACCAATCCCTGTTACTAAATAATATACTTATGCGTAATACGGAAATATACTTATTAAGTTACGTAATATAGACGATTTTTAGACAAAAAGGTTGTTTTCATCGACAAATTATCAAAACATAAATATGATTTGAATCATAACTTTATGATAAGTGCTCTTAATTATTTTCTTTTATTTTTTTTCAATTCAAAAGCACTAAATGGAAGTATATTTGTTAAAAATGGAAGCCACTCTAAAAAATATTATCAAAACCATTTCAAATAAACCAGGAGTTTACCAATATTACAATGTTGATGGCACCATCCTTTATGTAGGAAAAGCTAAAAACCTTAAAAAAAGAGTATCGTCTTATTTTACTAAAAATTATGAAAATGGAAAAACGGCCATTTTAGTGAAACAAATTGCAGACATTAAAACAATAGTAGTGGGATCAGAAATTGAGGCATTACTTTTAGAAAATAACCTTATCAAAAAATATCAACCCAAGTACAACATTATGCTTAAGGATGATAAAACCTATCCTTGGATCTGTATTAAAAACGAACGATTTCCTAGAATTTATTCCACAAGAACAATAGTTAAGGATGGTTCTGATTATTTTGGACCCTATGCTTCAGTGAAAATGATGAATACCGTTTTAGAGCTGATACGTGATTTATATACACTGCGAAATTGTAATTATAACCTCTCCGAAGAAAATATAAAAAATGAAAAATTTAAAGTATGCTTAGAGTACCACATTGGAAATTGCAAAGCACCATGCATTAATGAGCAAACTGAAGAAGATTACAATAACTCTGTTACTCAAATAAAGTCAATTATTAGAGGTAATATTAACAGTGTTATGAAGCACTTAAGACCTTTAATGAAAGAGTATTCAGAAAATTTAGAATATGAAAAAGCCCAACTCTTAAAAGAACGAATAGAAATACTTGAAAAATACCAAAGTAAATCTGTAGTGGTTAGTCCAACAATTAATGATGTAGATGTTTTTTCCATTATTTCTGATGAAAAATATGGTTACGTTAATTATTTAAAAGTAATTAATGGAGCCATTATTCAAGGTCACACTATTGAGTTAAAAAAGAAATTAGATGAAACCGATGATGCTCTGCTTCAAATAGGAATTGCAGAATTGCGACAGCGATTTGATAGCGAATCGAAAGAGGTTCTGGTTCCTTTTAAACCAGAATTAGAAGATTCGACCATTCGTTTTTTAGTCCCTCAACGTGGAGACAAAAAGAAATTACTAGAACTATCTGAACGTAACGTCAAATACTACCGTCTAGAACGAAATAAACAAAAAGCAAATGTTAGTCCAACCAAACATTCTGATAGAATATTAGAACGAATGCAAAAAGATTTACGAATGTCTGAAAAACCAATTCACATTGAATGTTTTGATAATTCGAATATACAAGGAACAAATCCCGTTGCTGCGTGTGTAGTTTTTAAAGATGCTAAACCTAGCAAAAAAGACTATCGCCATTTTAACATTAAAACTGTCGATGGTCCAGATGATTTTGCATCAATGACAGAAGTTATATACAGACGATACAAACGCTTATTAGATGAAAAAGAGGCTTTACCTCAACTCATTATTATTGATGGAGGTAAGGGTCAGTTAAGCTCTGCATTAAAAAGCTTAGATCAACTAAATTTAAGAGGAAAAATCACGATAATTGGAGTTGCAAAAAAGCTAGAAGAAATTTATTTCCCTGAAGATTCTATTCCTTTATATTTAGACAAGAAATCGGAATCTTTAAAATTAATTCAATATTTAAGAAATGAAGCCCATCGTTTTGGAATAACACATCACCGAAATAAAAGGAGTAAAGCCGCTATAAAGTCTGAGCTTTCAGAAATTGAAGGGATAGGTTACAAAACAGCTCAACAATTACTATGGAAATTCAAATCTGTTGCTCGCATCAAAAAAGCCAATTTAAAAGAGCTAGAAAATACGATTAGCAAAAAAAGAGCTAAAGTAGTATTTGATTATTTTAATTAATCATTAATCTTTTCCCAAAGGACATCTTTTAATTCTGTTAATCCTTGTTGAGCAACGGAAGAAATAAATAAATAAGGAACC
>JAJCYN010000037.1 GCA_029262915.1 Flavobacteriales bacterium | reverse complement strand
GCTCATTTGATATAGACATCATAAAAGGAGGATTACCAATGATGGGTGAAATGAAGGCTACTATTGATGTAAAAGAGTTAGGAGTGAACCAAACAGAGGTTACTTTTACTATGAACTTTACTAGTAAACCTGCTTTTATGGCTGGAATGATGAAAGGAATGATGGGAAAGATGTTTCACAAACTATTAGTAGGATTAAAATACTATATGGAAACTGGAGGTTTAGTTGATAAGAACAACATTAAAGGAATTATGAAAAAGTATAACAGTTTGGATGAAAAAGAATCGTTTAATGCGAGCATGGCAGCATAAAATTATATCTTAACTCCAATTACACAAACATCATCAATTTGTTCTAATGAGCCTTTCCAGGAAGTAAAGTGCTTCTCTATAAGTTGATGTTGTTTGTTCATGGGTTCGTTTTGTATGGATAGAATATATTCCTTAAAGGGTCTTTGTTTTAGTTTTTTACCCTTTGGGCCACCGAATTGATCGGCATAACCATCGCTAAAAATATAGATAGAATCACCAGGTTGAAGCGTTAATTCATGATTTACAAAAGGAACTTTTTCCCTAACACCCCCAATTGGTTGTTTGGTAGCAGAAACTGTTTCAACATCTCGACTATTTTTTCTAATTAACCAAAGCGGATTATTTGCTCCAGAAAAGATTAATTTTTTAGTTTCAAAATTTAATGAACATAAGGCAATGTCCATTCCATCATTTACATTTTCGTCATTATCCGAGAAAGAATCTTTAACTAACTCTTCTACTTTGTCAAGAATTTTAGCAGGTGATGATAATTTAAATTCTTGAACTGCTTTGTTTAGTGCATTATGGCATATTACACTTACCATAGCTCCTGGAACTCCATGACCTGTGCAATCTACAGCTGCAAATAAAATGCTGTTATTTTCTCCATTTTTTGAGGAGACGTTTTCCATCCAATAAAAATCGCCACTAACAATGTCTTTTGGTAAATAAAGGATAAAGGATTCTTGCAAAAAACTTTTAATTATTCTTTTGGGTGGTAAAATAGATTGTTGAATTCTTTTGGCATAAGAAATACTGTCTAGTATTTCATTGTTTTTTTCTTCAACAATTTCTTTTTGGATTTCAATTTGGTCTTTCTGTTTTTTTATAAGCAGATTGGCTTTTCTTTTTTGAAAAAACGCAATAGTAACAAAAACAATAAGTATTATGGCCAATGTTAAACCAATTAAATAAACTAGATTTTCTGCTTCTTGTTGTTTTATTTCTGCCTGTTGTGTTTTCTTGTCTTTTTCTAAATTACTTATTTCTAATTCTTTTTTTTCATTTTCGTAACGAGCAGAAAGTTGGTTGACTTGTTGTAAACTTTTTTCGCTGAGTAATGAATCATTGTACAATACATACTGATTTAAAGCTTTATTGGCTTTTCTAAATTCTTTTTTACCTACATATATTTTTGATTTTAGTAAATAATTTCTAGCTAAAAGACTTAAAGAGTTTAAATCTCTCGCAATTTGAAATGATGAATCTTGATAATTTAAAGCCAAATCATATTTTTTTAAATATAAATAAGCTGTTCCTATGTTTAAGTAAGGAACACTGATTTGTTCCTTTTCAACTCCTGCTTTTTGGCCAACCCGTAAAGACTGGAAAAAGTATTCCAGTGCTTTTTTTGGTTTATTTTCTTGTTTGAGTAATATATTGCCAATGTTGCTATTAGTAAATAAAATACCATACCAATCATCATTCTTTTCTTTGAGGACTAATGATTTTTAATAAAATTTTAATGCAATACTTAAACTATCTTGATTTTCATAAACTTCTCCCAAATTGTTATATATCCATGACATCGCTATTTCTGATGTAGCAGCAAAATATATCAGCGATTGGTTATAAATTTCTTTGGCATTTTCTTCTCGTTTAGTTTCCAGATAAACATTTCCTATTCCCATCATTGCATATCCAATCCTTAATGAGTCATTGGTTTTTTCTGAAATATCGAGAGCTTTAAAATAGTAGTGAAGAGATGAATCAGGTATCCCTTGTAAATCGTAGCGATTACCAAAACCAAAATAGGTTGAAATTAAACCTAAAGAATCACCAATTTTAAGTTGAATAGAGAGTGCTTTTTCCATACAAATTAAAGATGAATCCATTTGTAAATTATTTTCAAAATAACTTCCAAATAAATGATAAGCATGTCCTCTTAGTTTTTCATTTCCATTTTTTTTTGCGTGAGTAAATAACTCTTGTATTAAGGTCTTAAAGTTTTTATTTTCGGTATGTAATAGATTACTGGTTTCTTTTATAAAATCATCAATACTTATCTTCTTTTTAAGTATTTTACTATTAATAGAATCACCAGGGAATCTGTCTGTTGCTTCAATATAGATTATTGAGAAAAGGAATAATATAAGCAGAGCCCATTTTTTCATAATACTAAAATACGTTTTTAACTAAATAAAAAAAGGAAGTTCCTTAGTTAAAAGAAACTTCCTTTATAGTCCGAGTACTAAGTACTTGGTGTGAATTATTTTTTAAGTTTAAAGTTAATAGGGATAACATATTGAACATTTACTTTTTTTCCTTTATTTTTTCCAGGTTTCCATTTAGGCATATTTTCAATAACTCGTTTTGCTTCAGCATCTAATAAAGGATCTACACTTTTTAGTATTGTTGTTTTTTTAATTCCTCCTTTGTTATCAACTACAAAGCTTACATAAACAATCCCTTCTATTTTGTTTTCCTTGGCCTTTTCTGGGTATTTTACATTATTACCTAAATAAGTCATTAATTTTTCTGTTCCCCCTTTAAATTTAGGCATTTTATCAGCAGTTGTGTATACTGAGTCAATTGTTATTTCAATAGTAGGTTGAGTTGAATTTGCAATAACTTCTTTGTTAGTTGAGATTACTATTGTTAATGCTACAATGGGAATAACTAAAACGTATTTCAATACGCTTAAACGATTTGATTTTTTTGTTTTCATCATCATAATTCTTTTTTTTATTAATGGTTTGTAATTAAAATTGTTTGCTAATACACTGCAATTCACACCAAGCAGTTGAGCAACAAGAACCGATGAATATTTGTCGACTTTTTCGGAAGCCAACTTGTCCGCAATAAATTCATGATTGCTTTTAACGGAATTTAATCCCATCCATAAAAAAGGATTCCACCAAAGCAAAATTTTACTAAGTTCATAAATAAGAATGTCAAACGAGTGGATTTGAGTAGAATGCACTTGTTCGTGAAGGAGAATTGCTATCCTTTCTTCATTCTCTATGTTTTCTGGAACATGAATGAAAGAAAAGAAAGAAAAAGAGAGCGTTTCCTTGATCTCTCCATTTTTGATTTTTGTAATAGTTTGTAAAGTTTTAAATAGATTAATAAGTAGTTTTAATAATAGAATGCTAGAAATAATAATGTATAAATAGACAGATAATGTACTCCAGCTAAAATTTGTTGTTTCTGTATTTAAGTTAGTTAATTCAAAAGTGGGTAAAATAACTTGATATTGAGTAGCTACTTCTACACTTGTATTAATAAAAGGTAATACAAAAGCAGTGGGGATAATTAAGAGTAAATAAATTCTGTTTACTTGAAAATTAGTGTTTTTGCGGAAAAATATAAAGTAGATAATGTACAATATTGAGTAGATTGCACCAAATTTTACTAAATAAAGTAAGGTTTCCATATTATTTCTTCTTTAGTTCTTTTAACAATTCATCAATTTCTTTTATGTCCATCTTTTTTTCTTTCATAAAGAAAGATAACATCGATTCTGCCGATCCACCAAAAAAGTTAGATACCAGATTATCTGTTTTTAATCCCTTGTATTTTTCTTTAGAAATTAAAGGATAATATTGATGGGTTTTACCAAATGCGTTGTATCCTACAAAATTCTTTTTCTCTAAAATTCTTACTATTGTTGATATAGTATTGTATGCTGGTTTAGGAGTGGGTAATTCTGAAATTATTTCTTTTACAAAACACTTTTCCTGTTGCCAAATAATTAGCATTATTTGTTCTTCAGCTTTTGTTAATTCTTGCATAGCACAAATGTATAACTAAAATTTTAGTTATACAACTATATTTATAGTTTTATATTGAGTTTTACAGCAAATGTATTTACTGACTATATATAACTAGCAAACATCAATTTTGTTAATATCTAATCAAGGATAGTTGTATTTATATGTAGAGTATTTTTAATTTTATCGCTTATAAAATATATAACATTAATAAAATAATATTATCAATTATAACACTATTAGTAATAAAATTTGAAGGGAATGCCCAAGTTT
>JAJCYN010000036.1 GCA_029262915.1 Flavobacteriales bacterium | reverse complement strand
TGAATCTAATAATTTACTTAAAAAAGTAGATATGCAATTGTTTGAAATAGGTTCTAAAAAGAAATATGGGAAATATAAATCAAATGAATATACAGGAAAAATGATAGTTATATCTGAGCCTAATAAAGAGTATGAAATATCTATAAATGTTGAAGGATACAAATCTTTTGTTACTCGTTCTATTTTAAATGAAGATAGCCAAATAATATTTACACTAACTAAAAAGGAAATTTGAATCACCTAATCAAAATAGGGTTTGTTATCGGAATATTTACTAATACAATATTAGTGAAAGCTCAGGATATGCATTTTACCCAATTTTATTCATCTTCTGTTTATTTGAATCCAGCATTTGTAGGTGCGGGAGTATGTTCTCGGGTATCATTAACACATCGAAATCAATGGTCTGGTGTATCTGAAGCTTACTCATCCTCTTTAATATCATTTGATCATTACATTAAAAGACATAATCTTGGGATAGGTTTATTGCTTGGTAGGAGTGTAGCTGGGACAGGAAATTTGACCAATACTATTATTAATCCTTTAGTTGCTTATGAGGTTAGAATAAACAGAAAATTGGGGTTGAGATTTGGTGTTCAACCTGGGTTTGGTATCAATAGTATAAACTTTGATAATTTATTATTTGGAGATCAAATTGCTAGAGGAGGAAATGTTCCGACCATAGAAGAGTTACCTGATAACGTATATTATTTTGATGTGGGAGCAGGTGTTTTGGCTTATACCCATAAGTATTGGTTAGGAGTTTCTTTTTATCATTTAAATTCACCGATAAATTCTTACGATGGGAGCGAACGAAGTACTTTGCCTATTAAATATTCTGCTCATGGAGGATACAAATTTTTATTGAATGATGAAGGGAAATCGATTTCTACAGCCTTTAATTATAGAGGACAACAGAAATTTGATCAACTAGATATTGGAACTTATTATACCAGAGAAATGATAAATATAGGGTTATGGTATAGAGGAATACCATGGCTAAAAGCATATGAGAAAGGATACAGTAACAAAGAATCAATAGCTATTATTTTTGGAATAAAAACAGATATAATGAATATTGGTTATAGTTATGATTTTACGATCTCTAGACTGAATATTTCATCATCTCACGGTTCTCATGAAATTAGTTGGTCCTACCAGTTTTGTAATTTAAAAAATCAGAGAGGAAGAAGAATATTTGTTGAATGCCCTTCATTTTAAGAAACGAGTAATGATAGAAGTATGAGGAAAAATTTTATGGTAAAACAACTGCTTATTATACTGTGTTTTACAGTAATTAAAACTAATGCTCAGTCTGTAGGAGGAGTTACTTCGGGTGCAGCTACATATTGTACTTCAGTTAATTCAGGTTTTATAACTCTATCTGGACATACAGGAATGGTATTAGATTGGCAATTTTCTATAAATGCGGGAGTCTCATGGAATAATACTAGTAATATTACTACTGCCCAGAGCTATGTGAATTTAACACAAACGACACATTATAGGGCTATAGTTCAAGATGGAGCATTTCCTTCTGATACATCATCAGTTTCTATAATTACTATTAATCCGCCTGCAGTTGGGGGAACAATTAGTGGAGCAGGATCATTTTGTGTTAATTCAGGGGCTGGCACATTAAATTTAACAGGACAAGCAGGAAATGTTCTTAATTGGCTGGTTTCGACAAATAATGGTGTTTCTTGGACAGTAATAAATAATACGACAACAATTCTTAATCATTCAAATATTTCACAAAACACCTTGTATGCTGCGGTGGTTGAAAATGTCCCAACATGTCCTATCGATACCTCCTCTTTTGTTTCATTTGTCATAAATCCGTTAACTGTGGCTGGTAATTTTATAGAAAGTGATACCATTGTTTGTTCTATGCTTAATGATGATACAATTAATTTAATAAGTAATGTTGGAGATGTTGTTAATTGGCTATCATCCATAGATAGTGGCGTGACATGGAATCCTATTGGAAATACTACAAATACATTATCCTATTTAGGATTAACTCAAACAATTTGGTATCAAACTGTAGTTCAAAGTGGTGTTTGTACTTCAGATACTACAGCTCAAATTACTGTAACAGTAGCTCTTCCCAATCCTGTAGATGCTGGTACAGATGAAACCATTACTCAATTTGAAACAATAAAATTAGATGGTTTTGGGGTTGGTTCTCCTGTATGGTCACCATCAATAGATTTGGATGACCCAAATATATTTATGCCCATTGCGAAACCAAATTTTACGACTTTATATACCATTATGTTGACGGATTCTAACTTTTGTGTGAGTACTGATACAGTAACAATTACAGTTAAAGTACCTTTTCCAAATGCTATTACACCTAATGGAGATGGAGCTAATGACTTTTTTATTATTGATCAGGTAGATAGTTTGTCAAATAATTCAATTAGTATTTACAATCGATATGGAAATGTTGTTTTTGATGAATCTCCATACACTAATGGTTGGAACGGAAAGTCATTGAATGGTAGTGATTTACCTGATGGTATTTATTATTATTCATTTGATTTTGGGGATGGAAGGGAAACACGAACAGGTTATATACTCATAAAACGATAATGTTATAATGAAAAGGATAACCCAAATAGTATTGTCATCAATGTTTTTAACATTAAGCACGCAAATCATTGCACAGCAAGATCCACTGTATTCTATGTACATGTTTGATAAAGCACTTATTAATCCAGCATTTACGGGAAGCTCAGATTGGGTGGTTGGCACATTAAAATATAGAAATCAATATTCGGGACTTGAAGGTAATCCAATAACTCAAACATTTAATTTTCATACACCCATAACCAAAAGACATATTGGTCTTGGTTTAAAAGTAATTAATGATGAAGTTGCCATTATGAAAAATTTAAATGCCTCATTAATGTACTCATATCATTTAAATTTTGGTGGAGGTAAATTATCAGTAGGTCTAGAAACAGGAATTGTTAGTCGTAAAATAGATTATTCTGAATTAATTCTTTCAACAGAAATTGACAATTCCATACCAGGAGGATCTTCAAGTGCTATTGTGCCAGATGTTTCGTGGGGATTATATTATCAGAAAAAA
>JAJCYN010000035.1 GCA_029262915.1 Flavobacteriales bacterium | reverse complement strand
TCTTTAAACAAGAAATGAAATTAAAAAATACTTTACGCTATTTACAAGGTGAAGATTTAATAACTCATTTAGGTCAGGATTACGATGAAAAAGTGAAAGAAAAAGCTTAATACTTCTTTTTATTCATTTATAAAATAAGCTGTTATTTCTTTGAAATAGTGGCTTTTTTATATTTTTGCTTTAATGAATTTTATATACAAATTACTAGTAACAGCATTAGGGTCAGGATATTCTCCAATTGCACCAGGAACCGCTGGAGCAATTGTAGGTTCTATTGCTTTATGGTTATTTGAAAAGTATAGCATTATTTCCACCACCACTACCCCGTTTTTATTTATTGGGTTAATTCTTATTACTACGATTTTAGGAATAATCGCTACTAATCGATTAGAAAAAGAATGGGGAAAAGACCCTTCTAAAGTTGTAATAGATGAAGTAATTGGGATGTGGATTACAATGATGTTCGTACAATTTACTTGGCTCAATGTACTAATTGGATTTATTTTATTTCGTTTCTTTGATATAGCAAAACCTTTAGGAATTAGAAAACTTGAAAATTTAGATGGAGGAATTGGTGTTATGGCGGATGATATGCTTGCTGGTGTTTATGCGAATATTGTGTTACAACTTATAATCTACTTTATATGACAAAGAAAGATTTTTGGTTGACTAATTTATTCCGCCACCAAGTTGCGGGAGCAATAGCTTTTTTAGTAGATTTTGTAGTTTTTGTAATTCTAACTGATTTATTAAATCTGTGGTATGTCCCTTCTACAGCAATAGGGGCTCTAGTTGGTGCTGTTTTGAATTTTACTTTGTCCACTTACTGGGCTTTTTCTGGATCAAAGAATAGTTTAAAAAATCAAATGTTTAAATACGTATTAGTATCAGCTGGTAGCATTTTACTTAATACATTATTTGTTTATTTATTTACTGACTTCTTAAGTTTTGATGAGAAATTATCTAAATTAATTACTGCTATACTTATCGGCTCCCTATATAATTTTTTACTAATGCGAAATTTTGTTTTTAAAAAATAAATTATCTATTGTTTAACAGAAACGTGTTGAAAAGAACGAATAAAACTAAGTAGATTAAGCTAACGCTTTGCTTATCATTACATATCAAAATTCGGGTGTTATGGTAAAAGTTCGTTTATTTCTTATTTTTTCAGTTGTTTTAATTCTTTTATGCTCCTGTGGAGGGAATGATAATTCCGAAAATTCATCAAACAAGAAAGTATTTAGATACAACGAATCAGCAGGAATTACTTCATTAGATCCAGCATTTGCCAATAGGAATATTGAAAACACGTGGGCATGTAACCATTTATACAATGGATTGGTTCAAATGGATGAAAATTTAAACGTTCAACCTAGCATAGCTAAAAATTGGGAAATTTCTGAAAACGGCAAAGTATATACTTTCCATTTAAGAAATGACGTAAACTTTCATGATCATGAAATATTTAAAGATGGAAAAGGAAGAAGAGTTGTTGCCAGAGATTTTGAATACAGTTTCAGCAGAATAATGGACGAAGAGGTTGCTTCTCCTGGTGCTTGGATATTTAATAATGTAGATTTTATTGAAGAAAATAATTTTAAAGCTTTTGAAGCAGTGGATGACACTACTTTTAAAATCTATTTAACAAATCCCTTCCCTCCTTTCTTAGGTATTTTAACTATGCAATATTGCTCAGTAGTCCCTCAAGAAATTATCAATCATTATAAACGCGATTATAGGAATAATCCAGTTGGCACTGGTCCTTTTCAATTTAAAGTATGGGATGAAGGAAATAAAATGGTATTACTCAAAAATGAAAACTATTTCGAAAAAGATAAAGAGGGAAATCGATTACCCTATATTGATGGTGTTGCCATTACTTTTATAAAAGATGAAGAAATTGAATTTTTAAAATTTTTAAACGGTGAACTCGATTTTATTTCAGGCAGAGAAGGTGGAAATAAAGAAGCTATTTTCACCAATGACGGAAAATTAAATAAGGAATATAATGATAAAATAAACATGCAAACCAATCCGTACTTAAACACAGAATACCTTGGGATTCTAGTTGATCAGGATTTAGCTCTGGTCAAAAAAAATCCTTTAAAGCATAAATTGGTTCGACAAGCCATAAACTATGGTTTTGATCGTAAACAAATGATTGCTTTTTTGAGAAAAAACATTGGCACTCCTGCAAATGCAGGGTTTATTCCAAAAGGACTGCCTTCTTTTAACGATAAAATTGTAAACGGATATAATTATAACCCTGAATTAGCAAAAGAATTATTAGAGGAAGCTGGATACCCAAATGGGGAAGGAATGCCTGAAATAACCCTGTATACTACTGCTGATTATGTTGACTTGTGCGAATATATACAACATCAACTAAGCGAAATTGGCATTAAAACCAAAGTGGATTTAAACCCTGCTGTTACGCACAGAGAATTAGTTGCCCGTTCCAAACTAAATTTCTTTAGAAAGTCTTGGATAGCCGATTATCCTGATGCCGAAAATTACTTAGCGTTATTCTACAGTAAGAACTTTACACCACATGGTCCAAATTATACTCGATTTTGGAATTTTGACTATGACAAACTTTATGAGAAATCACAATCCGAAACAAATGACTCTATAAGGCATAGCTATTACCAACAAATGGATCAAATTATTATTGAAGAAGCTCCTGTTGTCCCCTTGTACTACGATGTAGTTGTTCGCCTTACGCAAAAAAATGTAGTTGATTTAGGCATTAACCCAACAAATTTACTGACCTTAAAAACAGTAAAAATTAAAGATTAATTCCCGTGCTCTCTTCCTTTAATCTTATTGCCTCTATAGTTTTTATCTAAGGCAATGTTATCCTCCTGTTGCTTTTTTGATGGCCCTTTTTCCAGTAATTCATCTAAATTTGGTTGTCCAGCATTTACCCAGGCAGTGTACCAGTAGCTTCCTACTTTAATTATAGAACGAGTTAACCTCCGCTCCACCATTCCATTAAGCAAATCATGATATTGAGTTGAGTATTCTTCAGAATATGTTTTAATTAAAACAGACCCCCTATTTTCATGAGAATATTTTTGGTCGGACGGAAATTCACCATTTAATTTTCTTTCTAAATCTAACACTGAATCTTTTGCAGAGAAACTTCCCTTAACCGTTTTCCACTCATCTTCTAAAATATTATCAATGTATTCGGCTCTTCCTACAAAAAAGTCATAGTCTTTATGCTTTAATTCTGGTAAACGAGATTCCCAGAAACCGTGTATCCCCCTTTGTCCAGTCATTTGTCCATTATAGTTCTCTGTAGTATGTAGGGGTACATGAGAGTCACCTATATAGTGACCTAAATCTGCTGATAAGTGTAAAATTCTATCTACATTTTTTTCTTCGAAAGCTTTCGTCAAACGCATTACCATAACATTTACATGCCAAGGAACTATTCCATAAGCTTGTAGGGTATCCTCAGTAAATTTATCTACGGCATCGTACCATTTTTTAGGAACTACCTCAAAAGGATCTTCTTCAGAATGCACATAATGATCAATATCAATATAATGTCTTGGAGCTTCTCCTTCTACAGCATAACGTCTTTTATCCGGATCTACGGCATGATCGGTAATGTATTCAATATTTTTTTTATAGAACTTAATCATTTCCGGAGGTAAGGTAAACACCGCCATTCGATTAATTTTTTTGTGTCCGAAAAAACCCCAAGATGATGCTGATTCTTGAAAAAAAGATATAAAAAAACAGATAATTACTAAGCTAAGAATATATTTAGAAAAGAATTTCAACTTATTTATTGTTACTTACAATAACATCACCCTCTAATACAGGTACAATGTTAGATTGGTCTAAAGTTAAGCAATAAATAATATCCTCTTCCATATTTAAACGACTTAATCTTTTTCGATGGGAAGATTCGCCTAAAAATTCGTACGTATCTTCTTTAGCAGAATTATACATATTAATAGCAGCAATACTTGAATCTGACAAATTGGTAAACCTTAAATTTTTAGATATTTTTTGAGCAACTGCTCCCGCAAATAAAGTATCTTCTAAGTTAAATCGATCTTTCCACCCTGCACAAAGTAGTAGTACATCTTTATCCTCTTTTTCAATGTATTTGCAAACAGCAGTTAGATTTGTAAAAGCCCCAACAACTACTTTATAAGCAGGTTTAGCCATTTCAATAGCCCTTGTTCCATTTGTTGTGGTTAAAACAACCGTTTTACCTTTAAACCGTCCGCCTTTAAAACCTTGAGGGGAGTTTCCAAAATCAAAACCTTCAACAATTTCTGCGTTTCTTTCTGCACCAACCAAAAACCCTTTTTGTTTGTATTCTATTGCTTCTTCTAATGTAGCCACGGGAATCAAGCTATCTATTCCACTCTCAAAAGCAGCACAAATTGCAGATGTAGCTCTAAATATATCAATTACAACAACAGTGCAATCAGTATTGTCAAAATAAACCGGAAAAAGTGCTGGAGAAGGAACTACTTCAACTTTTCTAGTATTTCCTGATGATTCTTCACTCATAATTTAGTGCTTAGTTATGGTGTTTGGTTTTTAGTTGATAGTATTCCATACGCTAACCACTAATTACTAGACATTAATTCCCCTTTATAAAACGGCATTTTTACCAATTTAGCTTTAATCCGCTTGTTTCTAATTGAGATGTAAACTTCAGTACCTACTTTAGCATTTTCTATGGTAACGTATCCCATTCCTATAGCCTTTCCTAATGATGGAGCCATTGTTCCTGATGTAACTATTCCTATATTATTACCATCAGCATCAACTATCTCGTAATCGTGACGAGGGATACCTCTATCAACTAATTCAAAACCAACTAGCTTTTTAGTAACCCCTTCTTCTTTTTGTTTTTTCAAAAAATCTGAATTTACAAAGTCTTTCGTGAATTTAGTAATCCAACCTAAACCTGCTTCAAGTGGAGATGTTGTATCATTAATATCATTACCATACAAGCAGAATCCCATTTCTAATCTTAATGTATCTCTACAAGCTAACCCAGCCATTTTCATATCAACTACTTTACCCGCTTCCTGAATAGTAGCCCAAATGGTTTCTGCATCCTTATTTTCAAAATAAATTTCAAAACCTCCTGAACCTGTATAACCAGTTGAAGAGATAATTACATTATCAACTCCAGCAAATGTTCCTCTCTGAACAGTATAATATACCATATCTAAATCCATATTAGTTAATGGTTGTAGCATTTTTTGTGCATTAGGTCCTTGTACGGCTAATAAAGAGATATTAGCAGAATGATTTTCAATGGAAGCTCCACTTGTGTTATGTTTAGTTACCCATGCCCAATCTTTATCTAAATTAGCACCATTAACTACCAACATATATTCATTTTCTCCTAACATATAAACGAGTAAATCATCTACAATTCCACCTTCATTATTTGGAAAACAAGAATATTGAACTTTTCCAATGCTTAATTTGGAAGCATCATTTGAAGTAATTCGTTGAATTAACTCTAAAGCTCCTTCTCCAGTAACCATAAACTCACCCATATGAGAAACATCAAAAACACCAACATTACTTCTAACATTTAAATGTTCATCGGTTAAACCCGTATATTGTAAAGGCATATTAAACCCTGCAAATTCAACCATTTTTGCACCTAAATCAATGTGTTTTTGCTTCAACGCTATATCTTTTATATCCAATACTTCCATATTATAAATTTTAGTGGAACAAATGTAAAAATAAATCCACTAGAAAATTAAAAGAAATTAATGTATTTATCAATTTTTGGCGATATGAAAGATCTCCAATTTAATAAGGAAAGGGGGAAATAAATGTCTCTTAGTTAATGTCAAGTTCTTCGTAAATTGAATTATTACTTATAAATTCTGGAACCAGTTCTTTCATCTGTTTAACAATCAATTTATTATTTTGCTTTTCAAAACAGTCAATTAAAGCCTCTATTTTAGCATCAATAAATTCAAAATCATACTCTTTAACCTTGGCTATCATAATTTGATTATGATGTGTTGGTAAAGAATTCTCTTCATTGGTTAATAACTCTTCATAAAGTTTCTCTCCGGGTCTTAATCCTGAAAATATTATTTTAATATCCTTATCAAGTGTTAAACCAGATAGTTTTATCATCTTTTTAGCCAAATCTAAAATCTTAACTGATTCCCCCATATCAAATACAAAAATCTCACCTCCATTACCAGTTGTTCCAGCTTCTAAAACCAATTGACAGGCTTCTGGTATAGTCATAAAAAAACGGGTAATTTCAGGGTCAGTTATAGTAACAGGTCCTCCACTTTCAATCTGCTGTCGAAAACGAGGAATAACAGATCCATTTGATCCTAACACATTTCCAAATCGAGTCGTAATGAATTTAGTTGTTGAGTTTTTTCCTAATGACTGAGTATAAATTTCTGCGATTCTCTTACTTG
>JAJCYN010000034.1 GCA_029262915.1 Flavobacteriales bacterium | reverse complement strand
AACATAAGTTACTATGATTCTACAGGTCAAAGTGATTATTCTTTTTCTAAACCCTATAGCGAAAAAACAGCTGAATTGATTGATAATGAAGTTAAGGAAATGATTGAGATTTCTTACCAAAGAGCTCTCAAAATTCTTAGAGAGAATAAAGATAAATTAACTTTATTGGCTGACAAACTATTGGAAAAGGAAGTTATTTTCAGGGATGATTTAGAAGCTATTTTCGGTAAAAGTAAATTTGAAGAAGAATTAAAAGAGGAGAAAAAAATCTCTAAGAAAAAAGCTACATTAAAAAATGGCACCCTTGAAAAAGAAGTTAAAGAAGAAGTAAAAATTAGTGAGGAGAAAAAAGAGAATAGTAAGGCCGAAGATACTTCTGAAGAAAAAAGCTAACTATTGTGTCTAATTGGGTAATAGTATATAAAACCAATAACCCAAATCAATCACAGATTGTCAAATCTGTATTGGAAGATAATGAAATAGATGTGGTGCTTATAGATAAAATGGATTCTATGCACAAGCACTTGATGAATGCTGAAGTAGAATTACATGTAAACCCAGAAGACGTAATAAAAGCCAAATACATTATTTCTAAAAACTCGTTATAACAAAAATGCTAACAAGAACAATTACAGGTTTCTTATTTATTGTTGTCATCGTAGCCGGAATTTATTTTAATCCTACTATAGCAATGTGTTTGTTTAGCCTTATTGTTCTTTTAGGGATTGATGAATTTTATGGTTTAGTAAAAAAATCTAATCAGATAAAACCTATCAAATTTTGGGGAACATTAACTGGGTTAACTTTAATGATTATTTTATGTTTGTTAACATTAAGAATAGCTGAAGTTAAATTACTTTTTATACCTATTCTAA
Source organism: Flavobacteriales bacterium (assembly GCA_029262915.1). Classification (GTDB taxonomy): domain Bacteria; phylum Bacteroidota; class Bacteroidia; order Flavobacteriales_E; family Vicingaceae. Next base: position 2,487 of record JAJCYN010000034.1, on the reverse strand, counting down.
TGATTTTTATCATTTTCTTCATAGAACTATACAGAAAAAAAGAAAATCCTTTTATCAATGTATCTTATACCATTTTAGGAATACTTTATGTCGTTATCCCATTTGCAATGTTATTCCATTTAGGATTTTACACCCATAGCAGTTTTACCAATAACTATAGCTTTCAAATTATCTTAGGGTTCTTCATTCTACTATGGTCAAATGATACAGGAGCTTATCTAGCTGGTCGATTTTTTGGCAAGCATAAACTATTTGAGCGAATTTCTCCTAAAAAAACTTGGGAAGGTTCAATCGGAGGAATGATTATAACAATTGGAGGAGCATACATATTATCTATGTTCTTTACCAATTTAAATTTAACTAGTTGGTTAATCATAGCTATTTTAATAGCTGTTTTTGGTGGACTAGGCGATTTGGTTGAATCGATGCTTAAAAGAAGTTTAAAAATAAAAGATTCAGGAAATATACTTCCAGGTCATGGTGGTATCTTAGACCGTTTTGATGGTTTATTATTATCCGTTCCTTTTGTTTATTCTTATATTCACTTGATTAGCTAGAATTATTATTTTTAACAAAAAAAGTAATTATGACATTTCATAAAGAAGGAGTTCCTTCATTAATCATCACCATTCTTTTTATTATTGCATTAAATGCTATTATTTATTTCTTTTTGAATGAATACTTTATTGTATCCATTTTAGGTTATGTGATATCTGGATTTTTATTAATTACCATCCTACAATTTTTTAGAAGTCCGAAAAGAAATTTTGTTACTAGAGATGGGGAAATAATTTCTCCAGCAGATGGAAAAGTTGTTGTCATTGAAGAGGTAGAAGAAACAGAATACTTTAATGATAAACGTTTACAAGTATCTGTATTTATGTCGCCAATTAATGTTCACATTAACAGATATCCCATTAGTGGGTTATTAAAGTATTATAAATATCATCCTGGTTTATATTTGGTTGCTTGGCATCCAAAATCATCTACAGAAAATGAAAGAACAACTATTGTTGTAGAAGATGATAAAGGAAGAAATGTGTTATACAGACAAATTGCTGGTGCAATGGCAAGAAGAATTGTATTTTTTGGAAAAGAAGGAACTTCAGTAAAACAAACTGACGAATGTGGTTTCATAAAATTTGGTTCTCGAGTAGATTTATTATTGCCTTTAGATGCCCAATTAAACGTTAAATTAAACGATAAAGTAAAAGGTGGAATTTCTACCATTGCAAAATTTAACAATGTTTAACAGAAGTAATCCGTTAACTATTCTTAATTTGGTAACCAGTTAAAAACAACCCTTAAAACATGATATTATGAAAAAATTATTATTAGCATTTGCACTCATCGGATTCATTACTATTTCTAGCTATGCTTCTTCCACTATTATTAAGACAACAGCTAACATCGAATATAACAACGATGGTGATGGAGATAAAAAATGTGTAAAAAAAGATTGCAAACACAAGACTAAAGAATGTGTTGCTTATAAAAAAGAATGTACTACATCGACAAGTAAATCTTGTCATGGTAAAACTGCTTCTGCAACATCAAAATCTTGTTGTATAAAAGGTGGAACTAAAACGGCAAGTAATGCTAAACATACAAATACTAAAACAGCATCTGTTAAAAAAGTAGATACTAAGAAAAAGTAATAATCTAATTACTAGGTTAAAAAAGGGGCTTTAATATATTAAAGCCCCTTTTTAATGTCATAAAATATTAAGCAGCTCACTCAAACAATTTATCTCTTTATGCACACTCTTATTATGTTCTATTTTATGAAAATTAAAATAAATGTTATCCATTTTTACCCTTTGGGCTCCATAAATATCAGCATATAGGTCATCTCCAATCATTATTGAATTTTTTGCTTTAGCTCCAGATTCAGAAAATGCTTTTTTAAAAATAAATGGATGAGGTTTTTTAACACCAACTTTTTCGGATAGAATTATTACATCAAAATAAGTTAATAAACCCGATTCGGTTAATTTAATGTATTGAACTTCTTCAAATCCATTGGTAATAATATGTAATTGATAATTTTTAGATAAATAATCAAGCACTTCTATGGTATATGGTAATAGTAATGTTTGCTTAGGAGAGTGAGTTATATAATAATCTCCAATCTCAACAGCCATTTTATTATCTTTTATATTAAAGTGTGTTAATGTATGATCAAATCGTTTCCAACGTAACTCTTCCTTTGTTACTTTATCATCTCTGTAAAGCATCCATAAAGCTTCATTTACTTCTTGATATTTATCTATGAATAGATTTGCTGAGTCAATAAATTTATTCAGCTTAAAATTGACATAAATATTATTTAATACACTTTTTGAGTTCTCATCAAAATGCCATAATGTTCTGTCCAAATCAAAAAATATGTGCTCGTATTTCTTTTTCATTATATTAAAAAAGCCCTGACAAAATTGTCAGGGCTTTACTTTCATTTGTAATAAAAGGTAACTATCTAGTTACAAT
>JAJCYN010000033.1 GCA_029262915.1 Flavobacteriales bacterium | reverse complement strand
GCTTTAAACTCAGCTGTTTTTTCCGATGGCTCATTTTGCTACATTCCAAAAGGAGTTCGTTGTCCAATGGAATTATCAACTTACTTTAGAATTAACGAAGCCAACACAGGTCAGTTTGAAAGAACACTTTTAATAGCTGATGAAGACAGTTATGTAAGTTACTTAGAAGGTTGTACAGCACCACAACGAGACGAAAACCAATTACACGCTGCTGTTGTTGAATTAATTTCATTAGACGGTGCTGAAATAAAATATTCCACTGTACAAAATTGGTATCCTGGTGATAAAGATGGTGTTGGAGGAATTTACAATTTTGTAACTAAAAGAGGAATATGCCATAAAGGGTCCAAAATATCCTGGACACAAGTAGAAACGGGTTCAGCTGTAACCTGGAAATATCCTTCTTGTATCTTAAAAGGGGACAATTCTATTGGAGAATTTTTCTCTGTTGCAGTTACAAACAATCACCAGCAAGCAGATACAGGAACCAAAATGATTCATCTTGGAAAAAACACAAAAAGTACTGTTATTTCTAAAGGCATTTCTGCTGGGTTTAGTAATAATTCTTATCGTGGTTTAATTCAAATTAATAAGAATGCTACCAATGCAAGAAACTTTACCCAATGTGATTCTTTATTAATGGGAGATAAATGTGGAGCGCATACTTTTCCATACATCGAAACAAAGAATAGTACTGCCAAAGTGGAACATGAAGCTACAACTTCAAAAATTGGCGAAGATCAAATTTTCTATTGTAACCAAAGAGGAATTGATACCGAAAAAGCAATCAACTTAATTGTTAATGGCTACTGTAAAGATGTGTTAAATAAGTTGCCAATGGAATTTGCTGTTGAGGCACAAAAGTTGTTAGAAATTAGTTTAGAAGGCTCTGTAGGCTAATAATAAATAAACTTAAAAAAATAAATTATGAAAAATTTAATCACACTTATTTTAATTACATTTTTTGTTTCAACTTCTTTCTCTCAAGAAACTAAAGAAGTTCGAGTAAAGCATTTTAACTTAAAAAAAGACGTTGCAATTTCAGGTTATGACCCTGTATCTTATTTTTCAAAATCTCCGAAAAAAGGCAGTTCAAAATATGTTCATACTTACAAAGGAGTTACTTATCATTTTATAAATGATAAAAACAAAAAATCATTCATTAATAATCCAAAAAAATACGAGCCTGCTTATGGAGGTTGGTGTGCTAGTGCAATGGGTGGTGATAATCCACATAAAGCAGGAGTTAATCCAGAAACTTATAAAATAATAAATAACAAAGTATATCTGTACTACAACAAGTTAGGAATAAACACGCTCAATAGTTGGAACAAGGGAGACGAAACCGAAAAGGTAAAATCAGGAAATAAAAATTGGAAAGTTATTACTTCAAAATAAATTTTAAGAAATGTTAAGCATAAAAAATTTACACGCCAAAATTGATGATAAAGAAATTCTTAAAGGAATTAACTTAGAAATTAAAGCTGGAGAAGTACACGCTATTATGGGGCCAAATGGTTCTGGAAAAAGTACATTATCAGCTGTTTTAGCAGGAAGAGAAGAGTACGAAGTAACTGAAGGTACAGTGAACTTTTTAGAGAAAGATTTATTAGATATGAATCCAGAAGATAGAGCAAGAGAAGGTGTTTTCTTGGCCTTTCAATATCCTATCGAAATTCCAGGAGTGAGTAACATTAACTTCTTAAAAACAGCTATCAACGAGACAAGAGCTTATCATGGGAAAGAAACTATAACAGCAAAAGATTTTTTAGCATTAGTTAAAGAAAAATCTGCTTTAGTAGAATTAGATGCAAAATTGGCTTCTCGCTCTGTTAATGAAGGTTTTTCTGGAGGAGAGAAAAAACGAAATGAAATTTTTCAAATGGCAATGTTAGAACCTAAACTATCTATATTAGATGAAACAGATTCCGGATTAGATATTGATGCGTTAAGAATTGTTGCTAAAGGAGTTAATACTTTAAAATCTTCAGAAAATGCTACTATCGTAATCACTCACTACCAACGATTATTAGATTATATTGTTCCTGATTTTGTACACGTACTTTACAATGGCAGAATCGTTAAAACTGGTGGAAAAGAATTAGCATTAGAACTAGAAGAAAAAGGCTACGATTGGATTAAAGAAGAAATTAATAATTAGAGATTTAAGATTAGAAAAAAATTCAATCTCTAATTTCTAATCTCCAATTAATTAAAAATGATTAAAGAACTAACAAAAAAAGACATACTCCTCGAAAATCTGAACCAATTAGATTTCTCTAGTGAGCCACATTTTGCCAAAGATTTAAGAGCTGAGGCAAAAAATGCTTTAGATCAGTTAGAATTTCCTACTTCAAAAACAGAGAATTGGAAATACACAAGAATTGGTAAAATTATCAATAAAACATATAGCATTCAAAGTAAAATTTCTACTTCTCAATTATCAATTTCTAATTACTTAATTCCTGAATTAGATGCTAATATAGCCGTTTTGCTTAATGGTTTTTATCGTGAAGATTTATCTAGCATTGAAAAACAAGAAGGACTAAAAATTAGTTCACTTAAAAATGCTATTGCTCAAGAAAATGGTTTTATTAAAAACCATTTAGGAGGAATTGCTAAAGCAGAAAGTGAAATATTTATTGCTTTAAACACAATGAGTTTTACTGATGGTGTTTACATCGATTTAGACAAGAATATTGTTGGAAAAAAGCCTGTTCACATTATCAATATCATTACTGATAATAACATTGTTGCCAATACAAGAACAATTGTAAAAGCGCACGATAATTCTGCCGTAAAAATTATTGAATCATTTGTTAATCTTCAAGGAGAAGAGAGTTTCACTAATAGTGTTTCTGAATTTTTCTTAAACCCTAATTCACAAGTTGAGTACAACAAAATTCAAAATAAAGAAGGAGAAAGCTATCAGGTTTCTACCGAACAGGTTTATCAACGTAAAGACAGTAACTTTACCATCAACACCATCACGCTTGACGGAACTTTAGTAAGGAATAACCTAAACATTGAAGTAAATGCAGAAGGTTGTGAAACTAATCTGAACGGCATTTATTTAGGAAAAAACAAAAACCACATTGATAACCATACAGTTGTTAATCATCTGAAACCAAATTGCAATTCTAATGAAGTTTACAAAGGAATTTTAGATGATAATTCTGTTGGTGTTTTTAATGGAAAAGTGTTTGTTCGTCCAGACGCTCAAAAAACCAATGCATTTCAGCAGAACAACAATATTTTATTAACTGATGATGCGGTTATTAACTCAAAACCAGAGTTAGAAATTTATGCTGATGATGTAAAATGTAGTCACGGTTCAACTACAGGTCAATTAGATGATGAAGCCATATTTTATCTTCAGGCAAGAGGAATAAGTAAAAGAAGTGCAGTTAACTTGATGATTTCAGCCTTCATAAAAGATGCTTTAAGTAGCATTTCTATAGAGCCTTTAAAAAATTATATCGATTCTAAAATTGATGAGCGATTTGGGAGTTAATGATTTCCCTTTGAGGGGAGAAGTAGAGGGGTGATAATCACCCTCCCAACCTCCCTCAAAGGAGGAGAAAAAAGTAAAAATGGAAACTAAAACTGAAATATTAGATATTCAAAAAATTCGAAGTGAATTCCCTATACTTTCCCGAAAAGTAAATGGGCATCCATTAGTTTACCTCGATAACGGAGCATCATCACAAAAACCTCAACAAGTTATTGATGCAATTTCTCATTATTACGAATATGAAAATAGTAATATTCATAGAGGAATTCACCATTTGAGCCAAGAAGCAACAACAGCTTATGAAAATGCTCGATTAACAGTTCAAGACTTTATAAATGCCGAACATTCTCACGAAGTAATATTTACTAAAGGAACTACG
>JAJCYN010000032.1 GCA_029262915.1 Flavobacteriales bacterium | reverse complement strand
CTTCTGCTGTTGGATTTTCATTTATAGTAGTATCTGCAAAGAAAAATGGTCCTTGTTTTGTAAATAAAATATACATCCCTGCAATTTTAATTACATCATCATCAGTTCCTATTACCTGTAAAGCTGGTCGAATGGTATCTCTATATGATCTAGTTAATCCAGAAATTAAAGCATCTGCTTCTCCTACTTCAACCATTGCAGAACCAAAATAATTTCTGCTCCGCATCATTTCTCTTGCCTCTACTTGAGTAACTCCTCTTCTTTTTCTTTTGTCAAAAAGTAATTCAGCAAAATTATTTCTTCTCACTTTTTCATCCGAACTTCTAGGGTCAATAATTGGAATATCGCCTAACTCTAAGTTAAACTCATCAACAACTTCTTGTATTCTTTTAACTTTTCCCAGTAATATTGGTTTAGCAATACCCTCTTCATAAACTATTTGTGCCGCCTTTAAAATTTTGTAATTATCTGCTTCCGCAAATACAACAGTTTTAGGATTTCTTTTAGCTTTTTGAGTAATATTCTTGAGTAACTTATTGTCTAATCCTAATCGTTTAGATAAATCCTCAACATAATCTTCCCAGTTTTCTATGGTTAATTGAGCGACTCCTGAGTCGATAGCTGCTTTAGCTACTGCAGGTGCTACTATAGTAATTAACCTCGGGTCTAATGGCTTGGGGATAATAAAGTCTCTACCAAAAACTATATTTTTTTCATGGTAAGCTTCATTAACAACCTCTGGAACTGGCTCTTTAGCTAGATCTGCAATGGCTCTTACTGCTGCCATCTTCATTTCTTCATTAATACAATTAGCTCGAACATCTAATGCTCCCCTAAAAATAAATGGGAATCCTAACACATTATTTACTTGATTGGGATGATCAGACCTTCCTGTTGCGATAATAATATCTTTTCTAGAATCAATTGCATCTTTATATGAAATTTCGGGGTCAGGATTAGCCAAAGCAAAAACAATAGGATCTTGAGTCATTGTTTGAATCATTTCTTTAGAAAGAATTCCTCCTCTGGATAAACCTAAAAACATATCCGCATCAACCATTGCTTCTACTAAGGTATTTATATCTCTACTCGTTGCAAACTCCAATTTTGTTTTTGGAAGCTCTTCTCTGTCTTTTCTAATTACCCCTTTACTATCTATCATTACTATATTTTCCTTTTTAACTCCTAAAGAAACATATAGCTTAACACATGACATTGCAGAAGCTGCTGCTCCGCTAACAACTAATTTTATTTCATCAATTTTTTTATTGGCTAACTCAGTAGCATTTAACATTGCTGCGGAAGAGATAATAGCCGTCCCATGTTGATCATCATGCATAACTGGTATGTCTAATTCTGCCTTTAATCTTTCTTCTATTTCAAAACATTCTGGTGCTTTGATGTCTTCTAAATTTATTCCTCCAAAAGTTGGTGATATCGCTTTAACAGTATTTACAAAAAGATCTACATCTGTGGCATCAATCTCAATATCAAATACATCTATATCAGCAAAAATTTTAAATAACAATCCTTTTCCTTCCATTACCGGTTTAGAAGCTTCGGGTCCAATATCTCCTAATCCCAATACAGCTGTGCCATTAGATATCACCGCAACCAAGTTCCCTTTTGCCGTATATTTATATACATTTTCTTTATTTTTAGCAATTTCAGTGCAAGGAATTGCCACTCCAGGAGAATAGGCTAAAGATAAATCTCTTTGAGTACTATATGGCTTGGTTGGTACTACTTCAATTTTTCCAGATTTGCCTTGAGAATGATAATCCAGTGCTTCAATATCTTTACGTGATTTTGCCATATAAACTAAATTCTACTAAAACCCGTAAAAATACCAATAAAAATCGGGCTTTTGTAATCAAAAAACTAGGTAAAAAAGAAGCTTATAAAAAGAAAAAATAGTTTTTTGTAATTGATTAAAAATGAATAAATTTATTGTTTATTATCATTTTTGAAATGAAAAAAATTATTGTTTTCTCTGGTGACGGAATAAGTGCTGAAAGTGGTTTAAAAACTTTTCGGGATAGTGATGGACTATGGGAAAATTATGATTTAACAGAGGTTGCAACGCCTGAAGCATGGGAAAAAGACCCTAAAATGGTGTTGGAATTCTATAACATGAGAAGAAAACAAGTTATTAAAGCAGTTCCAAATAAATCTCACTATGCATTAGTAGAACTTGAAAAAAAATTTAATCTTGAAATTATCACTCAAAATATTGATGACTTGCATGAGCGAGCTGGTTCATCCAACATATTACATCTACATGGAGAAATACTAAAATCGAGGAGCACTTTTGATGGCTCAACGTACAACATTAAAGGCTCTGAACTTAATTTCGGTGATTTATGTAAAAACAATTCCCAACTAAGACCAGATATCGTTTGGTTTGGTGAAGCTGTTCCAAATATGTCTTTAGCGATGGAATTATGTAAGAATACTGACATCCTCATTATAATTGGCACATCTTTAACTGTTTATCCTGCTGCTAATATAGTTGATTTTGTTCCCGATAACTGTGATAAATATTTGATAGATCCTAAAGACGTTCTTTCAACTGGTATTAAAAATTTGACAGTAATTAAAGAAAATGCGAGTGTAGGAATACCAAAACTTGCTGACAAATTACTAGAGAAATCTATTAGTTAATGATTAAGTATTAATTTTGATTTGTGCGAGTTTATCTAACCATATTATGTATTGTATTATTAGGATGCTTTACATCCTCCGCTCAAGTTTTTAAGGCTGGTGTCATTGCGGGGCTAAGTGGTTCTCAAGTAGAAGGAGATGGTTTTGGAGGTTACAATAAATTAGGGTTTATAGGTGGCGGTTTTGTTAATACAGATTTGTCAGAAAAAATTTCCGTTCAATTTGAAATTTATTTTATAAATAAAGGAAGTTTTGATGCGGCTCACCCTGATAAAGGAGATTTTGATAGTTTTAGTTTAAATCTAAATTACATTGAAATTCCTGTTTCTCTAAGATACAAATACAATAAATTTATGTTTGAGGTCGGCTTATACTTAAGCAAATTTTTGAGCTATCATTTAGAAGATGAATTCGGAATAAGAACCATTAATCAATTTCCTTTCAAGAGTTTTGATTTTGGTGGTTTAGTTGGAATCTATTATCAATTAAATGAGCATTTTATTTTTAACTTTCGATCAAAAAATTCAATCATTCCCATCCGAGATTTTCAAAACCTTGATCAAAATGTAGGTATTCTGAATAAGCTATTTAACCGAGGTTGGTATAATCTTGATTTGAATCTTTCAGTAAGATACCAATTTGGAAATTAGATTCTTCAATGTGTTCTGAATGACAAAAAGAAAAATAATCATAGCAATTACAGGAGCTTCGGGCTCTATTTATGCAAAATTAATTTTGGATGTTTTAGCGACCCTTCAACGATCACAAAAAAATGACCTTCTGAACATTGGAGTTGTATTGTCGGATAATGCCAAAGTTATTTGGAATACGGAATTGGAAAATCAAGATTACAAAAACTATCCATTTACATTTTATACTAAAAATGATTTCAACGCTCCATTTGCATCTGGGTCAGCAAAATATGATACAATGGTAGTTATTCCTTGCTCGATGGGGACTTTAGGAAGAATCGCTAATGGTATTTCTAATGATTTACTAACTCGAGCTGCAGATGTTATTTTAAAGGAAAGACGCAAACTAATTTTAGTAGCCAGAGAAACTCCATACAGTTTAATCCATATCAATAATATGAAAACGATAACAGAAGCTGGCGGAATTATTTGCCCAGCCACACCTTCTTTTTATAGCCAACCTAAAACAATAGAAGAAGTAGCAAAAACCGTTGTTGACCGAGTTTTAGATTTAATGAATATTGAAAATGACACTTTTCGTTGGGGAAATTAAGTAATAAAATTAATGTTACGTTTTAACCCTTTAAACTTTGTTCGTTTTACTGCAGATTTTTTAAATACTTCTTGAAATATTTCTTCCGTTATTTCTTTCCACTCATTTTTAGAATAGTTTAACCACTTTTCGTTTGGCATAAATTTAGGTTCATTATGTACTAAGGAAAATCGATTCCATGGACAAACATCTTGGCAGATATCACATCCAAAAATCCAATCCTCAAATTTTCCCATTTTTTCTTTTGGTAGAATTTCGTTTTTTAACTCTATGGTAAAATAGGAAATGCATTTACTTCCGTCTACCACTTTATTTGGTAAAATGGCCTCTGTTGGACAAGCATCTACACAAGCCGTACAAGTGCCGCAATGGTCCCTAATTGGGAGATCATAAGCTAGTTCTAGATCTAATACAATTTCTGCTAAAAAAAAGAAAGAACCTTGTTCCTTATTAATCAACATTCCATTTTTACCTATCCATCCTAATCCGCTTTTTTTTGCCCAAGCCCTATCTAAAACTGGTGCAGAATCGACAAATACACGTGCATCAATTTCTCCAATAGTATCTGTAATAAAATGGACAATGTCTTTCAATTTATCCTTTATTACAAAATGGTAATCTTCACCATAAGCGTAT
>JAJCYN010000031.1 GCA_029262915.1 Flavobacteriales bacterium | reverse complement strand
TAGAAATAAAATGACAAACATCTATTATGGAACGAAATTTAAAATATTTGGAGAATATTATCAAGAAGTAGGGGATGGGTCATTTTTCTCAACCACGACTAATTTACATGATGATGGAGAGGTAAAAGGAAAGGGAAATGGTGTTAATGGTAATCTGCAGGTTGTTGGATTAGATTTTAGACATTCTCAAAAAATTAGTAGAGAGATTGTTTGGGTTAATCGATTTGCAGCAAGCTCTTCTTTTGGATTTGAAAAATTAATTTATTACTTAGGAAGTGTTGATGATTGGATCCCTCTAGGAAGCCAAGAACGATTTATTAATCAGGATGATATAGATTTTACTGTTAATTATCGTTATCACGCATTAGCTGCCAATTTAAGAGGTTTTTCTCAAAATATAAGAAGAGGAACTAATTTTGCGGTTATAAATAGCGAACTAAGAATACCTGTGTTTAAATATTTTATTAGAAGGCCTATTCGTTCAAAATTCATTAAAAATTTCCAAATTATTGGTTTTACGGACGTAGGGACAGCTTGGAATGGCTTAAATCCTTGGGGTAGAGAGAATTCAGTTAATAAAGATGTAATAACTGATGGACCAATTACAGTAACCGTATTTAAAAATATAGACCCTATAGTAGCTGGATACGGGTTTGGGTTTCGTACAACCTTATTAGGTTATTTTTTAAGATTAGATTGGGCTTGGGGTGTTGAGAATGGTGTTAGTACAGATAAACCAATCTTTTATTTATCATTAAGTTTAGATATATAATTATGAGTTTGTCAACATTATTAATTTTAGTTTGTATTGGAATTTTTGCTGGAATAGTAAGTGGTATGATAGGTATTGGTGGAGGACTGATTATTGTACCATCATTGGTTTATATATTAAGTTTAAATCAATATGGGGCACAAGGGACGAGTATTGCAGCTATGCTTCCACCAATAGGTATTTTAGCAGCCTATAATTACCATAGGGCTGATGCTATAAATTGGAAATTTGCTTTAATTATTGCTGTTACATTTATTATAGGAGGTTACATAGGTTCTAAACTAACTATAAATTTTATTAGTGAAACAGTTCTGAAAAAGATATTTGGGGTATTAATGTTGATCGGAGCTATTAAAATGATCTTTTTTTCAAAATAGAATTGTTTTCATGGAAAATTTGATGAAAATTATTAAAGAAAAAGCAGCTTCATATAAAGAAGATGTAATTGCTATTCGTAGGCATTTACACCAACATCCTGAATTGTCTTTTGAAGAGTTTAATACCTCTAAATATGTTTGTTCTAAGCTCGATGAATTAGGTGTTGAATACCAATCTGGGATAGTGAAAACAGGAATTGTAGCACTGATAAAAGGAAAAAATCCTGAAAGTAAAGTAATCGCTCTTAGAGCAGATTTGGATGCTTTACCAATAATTGAAGAAAATGATATTGAATATAAATCTGTTAATGAAGGTGTAATGCATGCCTGCGGTCATGATGTTCATACATCATCGTTATTAGGAGTAGCAAAGATATTAAGTGAAGTACAGGATCAATATGAAGGGACTATTAAATTAATCTTTCAACCGGGAGAAGAAAGATTGCCAGGAGGAGCATCTTTAATGATTAAAGAAGGAGCATTAGAAAACCCTGTACCAAATTCTGTTATTGGACAGCATGTCTATCCGCAATTAGAATCAGGCAAAGTGGGTTTTAAGAGCGGAATGTATATGGCATCTACTGATGAGTTGTATATGACAGTTAAGGGCAAAGGGGGACATGCTGCTTTACCACACCTAAATGTAGATCCCATTCTAATTACAGCACATATTTTAACGTCTTTACAGCAAGTAGTAAGCAGAATGAGTCATCCAACTGCTCCTACAGTTCTATCTTTTGGTAAAATTATAGGAAAAGGATCAACCAATATTATTCCAGATAAAGTAGAGTTAGAAGGAACATTTAGAGCTATGAACGAAGAGTGGCGAGGAGAAGCACACATTAAGATGAAAAAAATGGCAGAATCTATTGCGGAGAGTATGGGAGGGGAATGTGAGTTTAAAATTGTTAAGGGATATCCATTTTTAGTGAATGATGAAATGGTTACAGGTAACGCTAAGCAGTCTGCTATTGATTATTTAGGAGAAGAAAATGTTGTAGATTTAGATTTAAGAATGACTGCTGAAGATTTTGCTTACTATTCACAAGTAGCTCCTTCTTGTTTTTACCGATTGGGAATTAAAAATGAAGAGAAAAACATAACTTCTGGATTACATACTTCAACATTTAATGTAGATGAAGATGCAATAGAAACTTCTATAGGTTTAATGTCATGGATAGCTTTAAATCAATTAAAAAGCTAATTATTTCCCATCTTCTTTAGCTTCTTTTTCAAGTTTGTCTAATTTGTCTTCAGCACTTTTACCGTTTTCGGTATCTTCGATAATTAACTTGCCTTTCTTTTTCTCTTTATTCTCTTCATCCTCCTCATCACTAAAGAATTTTCTCATAATCTTATCGTCTTTTTTAACTTTCTCCTTTCTTTCTTCCATTTTCTTTTTGTCTAACTCATCTGGATCGTATTTTTTAAAGACGTCAATCAGTTTTTTTGCTTTATCTGCATTTTCATAATCGGCAATACTTCTTAAAATTTCTTCTGCTAATAACATTCCATGAGCTAAAACATAAGATGTTTTGTTAGAAGGAACAAAATCTTTATCAATCGTTTTTAGAGCACCGGCCAGTGTCTTTTTACCCTCAACTGCATTTTTAGATTTCATTTCACTTATTCCTTGCCATAACTGTAAAATAGGATCCATAGGAACCGCTTTAAAAGCATATTTATATACGGAAGCAGCTTTTC
>JAJCYN010000030.1 GCA_029262915.1 Flavobacteriales bacterium | reverse complement strand
AATTCTATTTTTAAAGCCTTTTGTGCTCAAAAAATAATAGTCAATTCCATTCATCTCATTTTTTCTAGCCACCCTATTACAAGCCGAAATTGAAAATTCTAAGCCTAAATCTTGTTGTAATAAATATTTAGTGATGGATGTTTTTCCTGCTCCCGATGGTGCACATAAAATAATACACTTTCCTTCCATTATCTCCTATAATATATTTAAAATTTGTTCTTTAATTTTTTCTAATTCATCTTTCATCTGAACAACTATTTTTTGTAATTCAGAATGATTTGCTTTTGAACCTAATGTGTTAATTTCTCTTCCCATTTCTTGAGTAATAAAACCTAATTTTTTTCCTTCAGAAATAGTAGAATTCATAGTTTCTTTAAAATAAGTGCAATGTTGAGATAATCGTGTTTTCTCTTCAGTAATATCGTATTTTTCGATGTAGTAAATAAGTTCTTGTTCAAACCGATCTTTGTCAATTTTTTTCTCATCAACTACTTCTTTTAAATTACTTATTATTCTTGTTTTTACAGTTTCTATCCTTTCTTGTTCGTATTGTTCAACAGCAATAAGTAATTCAGAAATGTTATCTACTCTTAATGTAAGTTCTTTATCTAATGAAGAGCCTTCTGTACACCTAAATTCGTTTATTTTAGATATGGCCTCTTCAATGATTTCAAAAACACCATTCCATTCATTTTCATCCAATTCACTCCTTTCTGCCTTGAGTAAATCAGGCATTTTAGAAACAACAGAAATTATATCTGAATTGTGACTTGGATCGACTTCATTAGCTGCGGCACTAAATTCATCGTAATATTTTTTAAAAAGAGTTGTGTTAAGGCTAAAGTTAGAATTATCACCCAACAATTCAGCGTATAGGTTAAATTCAATTTTACCTCGTTGTAAATTTTTGTTAATTAATGACCTCAAAGAGAGTTCTTTTTCTTTATAGAAAGATGGCATTCTAACAGAGATATCTGCTTGTTTACTGTTTAGAGATTTAATCTCAATAGTAATTTTTTTATTGTTTACTTCTCCAGTTGCTTTTCCAAAACCGGTCATTGACTTAATCATACAATGTAATTTTGATTACAAATGTAATAATACTACCGAGTTATGATATTATTTTACTATTACTTTTTAGGAAGAAATGCTTAAAAATTAGTATGGATTTAATTTTTGGACTATTATAGAAAGGCGAGTTAAGTTGTATAACTAAAAACTATTTCATTAAAGTTAACGAGCCTTTTTTGGTTATTCCATTGACATCTATTATATAGAAGTAAGTTCCGTCTGGCACTTTTTTACCTGATGATGTTTTTCCATCCCATCCATTACTAGCCAGTTCTCTAGACTCATAAACTTTTTTCCCCCAGCGATTAAAAACTTGAATATTAGTACATTGACTTATTTCATTTGGAACGTCTAATCGGAATAAATCATTGATTCCATCTCCGTTTGGAGTCAATATAGTAGGAGGGGTAAGATTAAAATAATCTTCAAATTTTCCTGATGTTATAGGATAACTAGATGTATCTATACATAATCCGGAACTAAAAGAAGTTAACAGTACTGTTGCTGAAGAACCATAGTCGAAAATATGAATTGGATTTATCTCTGAGGATTGATTACCATCATTGAAATTCCATAGATAAATGGATGCTCCTATAGATAAGTTTGTAAATTCGGCAGAAATGCCTTCACAAGAAGGGGTTACTTCTACCGTGAAATTTGCGATTGGTTTAGGTTCTGCTGTAACCATAATAGAAGTTGTGTCGATACATCCATTTGTATCAGTAACTGTTACCAGGTATGTAATATTAACTTGAGTTGAGGTAGTAGGATTAGGAATAGTAGAATTTGATAAGTCTGTTGTAGGTGACCATAAATAGGTTGCTCCTGTTGGCCCAGTTACAATAAGTTGTAAAGTTTCTCCAATACAAACAACAGTATCTGATAGATCCACTATACTTAATTGATTAACAGTAACAGTTACACTATCAATATTGGAGCAAGAATTTGCATCCGTTCCTGTTACGATATATGTAGTAGTGGTTAGTGGAAATGCTAACGGATTAGCAATATTTGTATCACTTAAACCTAAAGAAGGTGACCACAAATAACTATTTCCTCCCGTAGCATTTAACTGTATAGTATCTCCTAAACAAACATTTGTTGCAGCTCCAGTAGCAGAAATGTTCGGTAATGGATTAACATTTACAATTACAGAGTCATTAGCAGAACAGCCATTTGTGTCAGTTCCAATTACAATAAACAGCGTTGTATCACTTGGGAATCCTATAGGATCAAAAATATTAGAATCATTTAGCAAACCGCCAGGTTGCCATAAATAACTATTTCCTCCCGTAGCATTTAATTGAACAGAACCTCCAATACAAATATCAATATCTGTTCCTGCGTTTATAATTGGAAGTTGATTAACGGTAATAGTTACTGAATCAATTGCAGTACAAGTATCGTTAGTGGCAACTATATAATATGTTGTGGTAACAGTAGGGAAAGCCATAGGGTTAGGTAAAGTATCATTATCTAATGTTCCTCCATTAGGAAACCAAGAGAATGAGGTTCCATTTGGAGAAGTTGGAAACCCTCCCAACATAATAGAATCTCCTGCACAAATAGTATCATTTATGCCTGGATCTATAGGTACCTCATCATTAACAATAATTTGTAAAGTGTCAGTATAAGAACACCCATTAATATCAACTCCTGTTATAAAATAAGTTGCTGTATCTGTAGGAGAAGCCATTGGGTTAAATATTGTTGTATCATTCAAGCCTAAAGAAGGAGTCCACAAATATCCTATTCCGCCAGTAACATTTAATTGAATGGAATCTCCAGAACAAAGCCATAAATCAGGGCCAGCATCGATTAGTGGTAGTGGATTAATTCCAATAGAAATGCTAGCTGTGTCGATACAACTATTACTATCGGTTACAGTAACGATATATGTTACAGCATTTGTTGGACAAGCAACAGGGTTGGATATAGTAGAGTCGGATAAACTTCCTCCTGGTAACCATGAATAATTTGTCCCACCAGCAGCATTTAGTTGAGTACAAGTACCAATACAAACAGTAGTGTCATTACTCGTTGTAATTATGGGAAGAGTGTTAACTGTAATGATAACACTATCCATATTTATACAACCGTTAGTGTCCGTTCCCGTAACAAAATAAGTACTAGTAGTTGTAGGAAAAACAAAAGGATTAGCGATATTAGGATTATTAATATTGGAGTTAGGTATCCATGTATAAGTAGCTGCTCCTGTAGCATTTAGTTGAATAGTATCTCCTATACATATAGAGGTATCCACTCCTGCATCAACGATAGGTAGAGGATTAATAGAAATAGTAACCGTATCACTATCAATACAACCATTAAGGTCAGTAACAGTAACGATGAATGTTGTTGTAACCAGCGGTGTAGCAGTAGGATTAGCTAGTGTACTATCATCCAAACTAAGAGCAGGCGACCAGCTGTAACCAGATCCCGCAGGACCAGTAGGAGCACCACCAATAACTATAGGTGTACCAATACAAATTGCAGTATCAATACCCGCATCAACAATTGGAAGAGGGTTAATGGTGATGGTCGTACTAGCTGTGTCGATACAACCATTAGCATCCGTACCAGTAACCATATAAGTAGTAGTATTTACAGGACAAGCAACAGGATTAGAAATAGTAGAATCAGAAAGTGTAGCACCAGGCGACCAAGAATAAGAAAGAGCACCGGTAGCATTTAATTGAGCACACGTACCAATACAAACTGAAGTATCATTATTGGTAACAATAACCGGTAACGGATTAATAGAAATAAGTACAGTATCACGATCAATACAACCATTAGCATCTGTAACAATAACAATATACTCCGTTGGATTAACAGTAGGAGTAGCCGTAGGATTAGCCAAAGTATCATCATTTAGAGAAGCCGAAGGCGACCAAGTATAACTAGATCCAGCAGGACCAGTAGGAGCACCTCCCAAAGTTAAAGAAGTACCAGCACAAACAGTAGTATCCACTCCTGCATCAACGATAGGTAATGGGTTAATGGTTATTACTTTAGAAGTGCTATCCGCACACCCAGATGATGTAACAGAGTTTACAAAGACAGTATAATTTCCAGGTGAACTATAAAAATGAGAAGGATTAATAAGATTGCTTGTATCACCATCTCCAAAATCCCAATGATAATTGGTAATAGTATTTCCACCAAGATCAATATAGGTAAATTGAGTAGTATCTCCTATACAAGTTCCAGAAAAAGTAAAATCAGAGAAATTCGCTGACCCACCTGTTAGTGCGACCGTATCAATTGAGGACAGAGAAGTACATGGCAAACCATCGTCTATTTCTACCCTATATGATAGAATACTATCACAAAAACTAATAGAATCAACATACGCTAATGATTGAGTGGAATCAATGAGTGTCCAAATACCTATAGGCTGCTCGCGATAAATACGATACCAGGTAGAAGAGGAAGATAATAATGGGTTATGGGTCGAGTTCCAATTTAAGTTTACAGTACTTCCTGATCCGGATGCGGTTAAATATATTGAAGAGACAGTATCTATTGGAGCTGATCCCGTGCCTTGAGCACATCCTAAACTTTGAATGTAATAATATTGTGGGGCAGAATTTCCATTTGCTCCAATATGGGTATAATTAGTTTGAGTATAAGTGTTAATTTGGGCTATAGAAGTAAAAGGACCAGTAGGGTTAGGCGAATGAAAAATTTCATAGCCATTAAATCCAGCAACAGTGTCAATGGGAGTATCCCAAGTTAGTATGACATCTCCTGATGGAATAACAGAAACACAATGTATTTGAGGAGACTCAATGGGTTCAGGGGCAACTATTGTTATTGAAACAGTACCTATATTGAGCCCAGCAGTAGGGCAGGCATCATCCTGAATTGTAAAAAGAAATTGATAAGTGTTTGAAGTAGCAGCACAGCTACCTGATGATGTTAAATGATTACAACTAGTTTGCCATTGAAAAAATACACAAACGGAGTCTGTTCCACTAATTGAAGGAAGGGGTGGAGGACCTAAAATAGCACATGGTGGATTTTGGCAACCCGCATTTGGATTGGCAAAATTAGTCCCAAATTGATCGCCAATTACTGTCATTGTTAAGAGCTGACCAGGAGTATCGAAACCACAATATTTAAAATTTATTAAATCTCCAGCGACAACAGTATCGTTAAAAGTGGGATTACCAGATGCATCTAGAAAAGGAGCATTAATAGTTGGTGAAGCATTAACGGCACAGGGAAGAACAATTACTTGAATTTCTCTAAAGATCTCTGCTACTAATTGACCACACCTGTAGGAAGAAACTTTTACAACATTTACAAAATTCCCCTGGGTAAATGACGTAAAGCTAATTTCTCCTGTACTTGGATTAAGAGTAGCAGGTACATTTGAAGCATTATGAGAAGTATTAGGATAAGGATTATTAAAACTATAGCTACCAGAAAATGGTAATATTGCTGGATTTGATGATGTAAATGCTCCTGAGAAGCCATCGAGTGGTTGAGCCCATGAATAAACTAATGAATCTCCATCTTTATCAAAAGCTAATTGATTATAGGTAAAAGGAACTCCGGCACACACAATTGTCGATGGTTTTGTTGAAAAACTCGGAGATGAATCGAAACATGGATTGGTATTTTGTGCACCAAGTGCAAACATCTTGGCTCTTAAAGTAAATCCTTTTCCGCTTGGATTAACTAGGTTTGTAATGGCCCCATTTCTACAGCAACTATCAAAAGTATAGATCCACCCTTGTGCTGGGGGAACTCCTGAAAGCGTAATAGGTGGAGAGGTAAATATTAATTCTTGAACTGCTCCATTGCCACCACCTGAACAGGAAATTGATGGACCCCCTCCAGTACATTGCGGAGAAATGTCATTATCACCTGTTTTGTTTAATGTTATGAAATTAACTGAAGGATGATTATGAACCTCTAAATTAAGAGTAGTTGCATTGAATGGAATTCCATTACAATCTCTATATAATTTCATAGAAAAAATGTAGGTGCCATTTCCCATACATTCCCATGTAATTTCACCACCCATTAGATGAGTAGCACTCAAACTTTCTGAAGCAAGTATTAAAACACTAATAAATAGGTATCTCAAAAATTTCATCATTCCTATACTTATCTAATTACCAGTTATTTTTTTATTAAAAATTTTCTGGTAATAAATTTATTGTCTTCATACAGTACCTTTACAAAATAAACTCCAGTAGAAACATCATTTAATTCTATTTTATGTGAACTAAAATGATTGTTTTCATTTTTAAACCTAAAAACAACTTCACCAAGCGTATTCATAATATTTATTCCAGTAATATTTTTACCATATTTATTAATCACTTGAAGTGTTCCATCATTTGGATTAGGATAGATCATAAAATAATTATCAAATTCTTCAATCGAAACGAGCGTTATGTTAATCGTATCATAAACTGTAGATGAACAACCAAACCCATTTGTAGCTGTTAACTCAACAACATATACTCCAGTGCTGGTATAAGTGTGAGAAGGAGATTGTAGCGTGGATAAAAAGCCATCCCCAAAATCCCATAACCATGAAATAGCACCAGGTGCATTTGCATTAAAATTAATAGGTTGATTGACCACTGTAGGACTCAGTATGCTAATAGTAGCATTTAAAGAGTTGATGGTTATAGTTTGACTAAATACAGCAGAGGAGCCAAAAGTATTTGTTGCAACTAATGTAACCGTATAGATTCCTGCCGTGGTGTATGTATGGAATGGGTTCTGGAATGTCGATGTTGTTCCATCACCAAAATTCCATAACCAACTGGTTGGGAAATTCGTTGATAAATCAGTAAACTGAATAATTCCTTGACACTGATCTAAGATTACGAACGAATAATTAGAAGTTGGAGGAAGCATGTTGGATTGAATAAGAACTCCGTAATCTTCAAACTGACCATAAGTTACATTGGCACAGGCACTGGCAATGTTAAAACTCTCCCACTCTGAAGCAACTCTCATCCTTAAAGAGGTTCCCATAACGGCACCTGTAGGAATAGTAATTGTTCCTGAATGATTTACCAAAATGTTATCAGATACGAAAACCAATTCGTTCGTCATATTAAATTGCCCATCATTGTTAAAGTCGATCCAAACCCTTACGTCTTCATTAAAACCTGTTCCAGTAGTTACGTTTATCGCATAAGAATTTCCTTCCGTAACAGTAGTGAACATGGTACAAGTATAATCTTGATAACTGTCTGTTCCTCCAAGAGAACTATTATTAATGGTGTTGAACGTAACATTAAATATTCCCATTCCAAAACCAGCTGCTCCAGTAGTAATTGGAGCACAAGAAGCGGCTATTGGTCCATTGGTATTTGTGATAGTTACCAAATAACTAATCGTATCACAACTTGTTGAATTACAAGCAATTAATTGGACATTGAAATTCCCTGAAGTGGCGTAAATATTGGTTGGATTTTGAACAGTTGATGTATTTCCATCGCCAAAAGTCCACTGCCAAGAAGTAGGATTATTAATCGTAATATCAGTAAAATCAGCTTGTCCACTACAATTGTTTGGAACATTAAATGTAAAGTCTGCGCAAGGATCGAAAGATACATTTAACGTACATGGTACAATAATTTGTGGATTTGCAGGGTCATTGGAGTTTATGGTAATATTAGTAAAATAAGTTCCACCACTCAACCCTGAGCTATTAAACGTTACATTTATTACTGTTGAGTCACCAGGTATAACAGTATCAGTTAGTTGAGAAAGGCTTATCCAGCTGGCAAAAGATCCTGTTCCCCCCCATTCAATGGCATTAGCAATAAAATGTGAAGCATTGTTGTTGGTGTTAAAGTAATCAAAGCCTACTAATACAACTCTACCAGAACCAACTTCTCTATAGGAAACTACAGCATCACCGTTTAACTCTGCAACATTAAAAGCATCACCATTGGTAATGTTGTAGCTAAATGTTGCATTAGCACCAATAACAGGTGCTACAATTGAATTTGCTAACGCATGTCCAGGATTAATAAGAACCATTGTTCCTGTAGCAGCCTGAGCCACAAAATTTCCTGAAAATAATCCAGTATTAAATATGTGCAACGCGGAACTTGTTCCTGTTCCGCAGAACACAACAGAACCTCCATTTGTAACAAAATTTTGAAGAACAGTTGCAAATCCACTAAAAACAGCAGGACTTCCAGTCTCTTGTTCTGGAATTAGAAAAACATCCATCCCAACTAATGCTGCCTGAAGCGTTGCTGCATTTGTGGTATTAATTTGCGTTAAGTTGTAATTGGTAAAAAACTGATTAATTGCAGAAATAGTATTAGGGTATTCGGTACCCATATCAACACCATAAGTTAATGCTAACAATTCAACGGTTCCACCACCCGCACCAGATCCAAGGATTTCAAATTCGAGGTTACTACCACCAATATTACCAATAGTTAGAGGTAAAGTGATGGAATCAGCACAGGCTGATAAATTCACATTAAACGAAGTTGGGTTAACTGTTATAATTGGTGCTGCGGTACTTATTCCATTTAGACAAATAGTAGTATCAACGTCATTATTAAAAATGGTTAAAAATGAGTTAAAAGTTCCTATAGTGGTAGGAGAAAACGTGACATCAATAATAGCCGAATCTCCGGGCAAAATTATTAAAGTAGTAGAGGTAGTTGTATATTCTGAAATTCCACTCGTTACATTGGTTACAAATAAAGTGTCACATCCATTATTAGAAACAGTTAACGTATCTGAAAGAGATGAATTTTGCATTATTGATCCAAAGTCCAGGCAAGTATCTGATAATGCTATTTCTGGTGTTCCAACAACAGTAAGTGAGACAGGAATTGTATCAAACGGACTTACAGGATCATTAGATGATATAATAATATCAGAAGTATAGGTTCCTGAATTTAATCCAGCAGAGTATAGTGTTACATTAAACATTGAAGAATCATTTACATTTACATTAAGAGTATCAGTACTTGAAGCTATCCATGGTGGAGTAACATTTGCTCCAATTTGGATATCATCAAAATGACAAGTACTAGTACTGTTCCAAGCATATAAATGAACTTTATTTATTTGTGTAAGAGCAGCATTTTGAAATGGAAAAGTAGAGAAAACAAGAGATCCATCAACATAGAAGTCATAAGTTTTTGTTGTCCAATCAATATTTTTTAATTCTATAATAACCCATTGATTGGCAGCATAGCTAGAAACATTGTTTTGAGTATTTACCCAAAAAGTTCCATTGTTACTCATATACATATACAATAAAGGGTCATTTGTAGAGGTGGGGTTATC
>JAJCYN010000029.1 GCA_029262915.1 Flavobacteriales bacterium | reverse complement strand
TATTCCAATAATAAAAGCAACCATTTTTAAACAGTTTTGCGGTGGCGAAAGTATAGCGGAATGTGAAGAAACTATAAATGAACTAAGTTCTCACAATATAAAAACCATTTTAGATTATTCTGTTGAAGGTAAAGAAGAAGAAGCCATTTTTGATGAAAATGTTAAGGAAGCGTTAACTGCAATTAAAAAAGCTAAATCTAATACAAATATTCCTTTTTCTGTTTTTAAACCTACAGGGTTTGCAAGACTTGGTTTACTTCAAAAAGTAAATGCTAAACAACCTTTAACACAAGACGAAAAAGCTGAGTTTGAAAGAGTAAAAAGTAGAATAAACACAATGTGTTCTGCTGGTTTTGAAATGGATGTTCCAATTTTTATTGATGCTGAAGAAACTTGGATACAAAATCCTGTTGATGAAATAGCACTAGAAATGATGCAGAAATACAATAAAAAGAAAACGATTGTTTACAATACTGCTCAAATGTATCGATGGGATAGGATTGCTTATTTGAATGACTTAAAAACCATTGCAGAAAATGAAGGTTTTTATGTAGGGATGAAATTAGTTAGAGGTGCTTATATTGAACAGGAAAGAGAGAGAGCACAAAAAATGGGATATGAAGATCCGATGCAAAAAACTCAAGAAAATACAGACAATGATTTTAACCTTGCTGTAAAATTTTGTATTGAAAATATTGAAAAAATATCACTATGCTGTGCTTCTCACAATGAAAAAAGTAATCTATTATTGATTGATTTAATGAATAAGCATAAAATCGATATTGATGATAATCGTGTCTATTTTGCTCAATTACTGGGAATGAGTGACCATATTAGTAACAATATGGGAAAAGGAGGTTACAATGTTGCAAAATATGTTCCTTATGGTCCAGTTAAAGATGTTACTCCATATTTAATTAGACGGGCAGAAGAAAATACTTCTATTGCTGGACAAACTGGGCGAGAACTTTCTTTAATCCTTAGTGAACAAAAACGTAGGAAATCAAGTTTATAAAGGCTAGCATTTTCATCTTTCCAACTCTTATTTATAAGTATATTTGTCTATATGCAAAAGCTAAAATTAACGGGATTATCAATTCTTAGTGGTTTATTAATGGGCGTTTCTTGGCCTGCAACTGGTAACATTGCTCCTCTCTTTTTTATTGCTCTAATTCCACTGCTTTATGTAGAATATACTATTTCTCAAAATCCTGATAAATTAAAATCTAGACACGTTTTTTTCAATGCCTACCTAGCATTTTTTACATTTAATGTTTATACACTTTGGTGGATTTGGTTTGCATCCGCAGGAGGAATGGCTATGGTTGCTATAATCTATACTCTTTTTATGGCAATTACATTTTTATGGTTTCATTCCATAAAAAAAAAGTTCGGAAACAAAAGAGGATATATTGCTTTTGTTATCCTATGGATAGGTTTTGAGTACTTACATTTTAACTGGGAACTAGCTCATCCTTGGAATACACTTGGTAATGCTTTTGCCAATTACCCACAACTTGTTCAATGGTACGAATATACTGGCGTTATGGGAGGTTCCTTATGGATACTCATTGTAAATGTTTTGCTCTTTAATGTATTTCGAAAAATCGTTGTATTAGGAGAACCTATAAAAAGTAATCTAAAAGCTATTGCAATTATTGTAGTTATAATAATTGTTCCTTCCATCTATTCGTTTATTACTTATAATAATCACCAAGAAAATCATAATCCAGTTGAAACAGTTGTTGTTCAGCCTAATATTGATCCTTATTATGATAAGTTTAACAATATGACTGAAGCCGAACAGATAGATAGAATATTATCATTGGCTAGGCAAAAAATTACTAGTAATACAGCATATGTTGTTGCTCCAGAAACCGCTATTCCGAGGGGAAGTCCTGAAAGTGAATTAGAAGATAATTACAGTATTATTGAAATTAGAAAGCTCATCAAAGAATTTCCGAACATTAAATTTGTTACAGGAATTTCAACTCGAATTCATTATGGATTTGGTGCAGAAAAACCAACACTTACATCAAGAGGGGATGGCATTAAAAGAGAATGGTATGATTCATATAATACTGCTATTCAAATTGATAATTCTCCTGTCATTTCAACCTACCATAAATCTAAATTAGTATTGGGTGTAGAAAAAATGCCTTACACAAAACTTTTAGCTCCAATAGAAAAATTTGCAATTAATTTAGGTGGCACATTTGGTAGTCTTGGAACCGAAAAAGAAGCTAAAATTTTTAATGGTAACGGCATTAGTATTGCTCCAGTAATATGCTATGAATCTGTTTATGCAAGTTACGTAGCAACTTATGTGAAAAAAGGAGCAAATCTAATTTTTGTAATCACCAATGATGGATGGTGGGAAGACACTCCTGGTTACCAACAACATTTATCTTTTGCTCGTTTACGGGCTATAGAAAACAGAAGAAGTATAGCTAGAAGTGCAAATACTGGAACTTCTTGTTTTATTAATCAAAGAGGGGATGTAATTAAAGCTACAAATTGGTGGGAACAAGATATTATTGTCACTTCTATTAATGCCAATAATAAAATAACATTTTATACAACTAACGGTGATTTATTAGGAAGGGTTTGTGCGGCAATATCTGTTTTACTATTGCTATGGAGTTGGACGATTAAGATTAAAAATAAGTTCGCGAAATAAGAAAGGTCTACAAGTTACTTTAATCTCTACCATTCATTAGTTTAGTAGCATATATATTATTATCTCCTATTATTGATAACATATATATTCCTGTACTAATTCCTAATCTATCTAACTTAACTGTATTATTTCCTCTTTCGATGTGTTGTGTCTTGTTGGTTATAATTCTTCCTCTATAATCATAGAAATATATCGTGATGGCTTCTTCTTCTTCTGCTGTAATATTAAAGTTTAATTCATCACTATTTAATGCTATTTGATCTACTGTAAAATCGTTTGTACTGCAGTTTGATGCTGTTATTTCGTGATAGGTCGTTGTTCCATCAAAGTCCACCTGCTTTAGTCTGTAATAACTTATTCCTGTTGATGGATTAGGGTCTGTTGTTATATAATGATTGATTACACTGCTATTCCCTGCTCCTTGTACTGTTGTTAATTCAAAAAAAGTGGTTGCATCATAACTTTTTTCTACTACATAGTAGTCATTGTTTATTTCTGTTTGGGTAATCCATTCTATTATCTGTTCTCCTGTTTCACAGTTAGCTGCAAAACTCATTAGTTCTACTGGTAAGGGTGCTGCATTATCGGTTAGGATCCAATCTTTGAAAAAATTGGCTGGGGATACTACTATACTTGAAACACTGTCTGATGCTGCATTGTTGGTCCCGAATAATAATGATTCCCAAGAGCCTGCTCCTGCGAAACAGGGTAATGTCGCTACTGAGCCTGGGTTAAAGCGTTGGGCTTGTAGGTTGGTTTCTATCAGGGTATTTGTTCCTGCTAGTTCATTTGCTGCTGGGTTATAGGCCATTGTCATTGTTACAGCCGGTTTTGTTCCATAGGTATTGGCATTGATTTGCCAAAATCTGTCTACTACTAGTAATGATCCGTCTGCATTGGTTATACTGGAACACATATTGGTAATCCCTGATTGCCAAGGGGTATTGGCATCTGTTGTTGTTTCGTAAGTGGATAGTAATATGTTTCCTGCTCCTACTCCGGCTCCGGTGATGTCAATGGTTAATGGTATTTTAACGGCTCCTGTGGCTACGCTTGTTGACCAGGGTATGGTATGTACGCCTGTTGCTGTTCCTACATTCCATTTGATTACATCGTTTTCTGCTTCTGATATGATATTCCCCCCTGTTCCTAAGGTCGCTAAGGCATTTGCATTGCCATTGTCTATTACTAAAAAAGCTGAATTGTCGATTACTACAAAGCCATTGTTATTTATCACAAGCCGAGCTTGCCCAAAAACAACAACAGCTAGTAAATTAAAAAATAATATGGTGTATAGTCGTTTCATA